>CAJFNE010000006.1 GCA_904393855.1 uncultured Oscillibacter sp.
GTACCCGTGGACCCGCCTGGGCTATACCTACGACTGGAGCGGCGGGGAATCGGAATACGGCCTGACGGAGTTTCTGATTTCCGACAGCAGCCAGACGGAGATCGCATTTACCCGCACCACGGAGGAGTTTGTCCTCTGGCTGGAAGGTCAGAGGAACTGAGAAAACAAGAATAGGAGAGACGAAACCATGACCATGTGCGATAACAAGCGGGACTGCCCCTGCACCTATGACTGCCCGCGCCACGGCAAATGCTGCGCCTGCGTGGCCCACCACCGGGACCACAACGAGGGGGTGCCGGGCTGCTTCTTCTCCAAAGAGGCGGAGGCCACCTATGACCGAAGCATCGAGGCGCTGGCCCGGGATCACGGAATCATCAAGTAAGGGGAAGTTTTGATCGTGGGAAGACAGGCACATACACTGGATAAACAGGAAGAGACGGTTCTGCTGGACGCGGCGGGGATCGACCGGCTGGCGGAAATGCTGACCGAGGCGCTGGAGCAGGCGGATGTGGAGCGAAAGGAGGCACTTCGTCTCCGGCTGGCGACGGAGGACATTCTGACGGTCTGGCAACGGGGCGCGGCGGACGGCGCCGCGTGTACGTTCCGATGCGGGACCCGGTGGGGCCGGGCGTACATCGAATTGCTGGTTCCCGGACAGCGGGTCGATCCGTCCGAGGCGGCGGAGGGCGGGAACGAGACCCTCCTGTACGCCAATCTCCTGGCCCAGGCCGGCCTCGCGCCGGTCTACAGCTATCAGGACGGCATGAACCGCCTGGCGTTCTATCCGCCCAAGCCCCAGCGGTTCGGTCCGCTGGCGCAGCTCCTGCTGGCCATCGCCGCGTCGGCGGTCTGCGGCCTGCTGGCCGTTGCCGCGCCGGATGGCGCGCGGGATGTCGTGTCCGGGATCGTCACTCCTCTGTTCAACGCCCTCATGGGGATCCTGCAGACGCTGGCCGGACCGATGATCTTCCTGAGCGTGTGCTGCGGGATCGTGAATATTGGGGACGTGCAGACGCTGGGGAGGATCGGGAAGACGGTCCTGCTCCGCTTCCTGACGGCGATTTTCCTGCTTACCGGGCTCACCGCCGTGTGCCTTGTGTGGTTCTTCCGGCCGGAGAGCGGCGCGTCAGCCGGGGGCGCCAGCGCCGCCTCCCAGATCTACAGCATGATCCTGGGCGTCATCCCCAGCAATCTGCTCTCCCCCTTTCTGGAGGGGAATACGCTCCAGATCATCTTCATGGCCATCTGCATGGGGGCCGCCCTGCTGGTGCTGGGGGAAAAGACCTCCGCGGTGCGCGCCCTGTGCGACCATGCCAATACCCTGATCCAGTTCCTGATGGAGCTGGTGAGCCGGTATATCGCGGTGTTCGTCTTTGTCAGCCTGCTGTCCCTGGCGCTCTCCCAGTCCCTCGGCGGACTGGGCGGCGTGGCCAAGGGGCTGGTGCTGGGAATGGCCGCCTGCCTGATCTGGCCGCTTCTGTACGCGTTGGCAGTCTCCCTCCGCATGCGAGTGTCCCTCCCCGTGCTGCTGCGAAAGCTCCTGCCCACCTATCTCATCGCCCTCTCCACGGCATCCTCCTCGGCGGCGCTGTCCACCAATCTGGAGACCTGTGAGAAGCGGCTGGGGATCTCCCCGCGGATTGCCGGCTTTGCCGTTCCCCTGGGGCAGGTGCTCTTCAAGACCGGCGGCGCGGTGGGGTTCTTTGTCCTGGCCCTGGGACTGGCCGAATTTTACGGCGTGGCGATGCCGCTGCCCTGGGTCGTGACCGGGGTGCTGGTGTCCGCGCTGCTGGCCATCGCGGCCCCGCCGGTGCCCGGCGGCAGCCTGACCTGCTATACGGTGCTCCTCACCCAGCTGGGGATTCCCGAGGAGGCCATCGGCCTGGCGGTGGCGGGAAATGTGATTCTGGACTTCTTCATGACCTCCTGCGGGATCTCCTGCCTGCAGTCGGAGCTGGTCCTCGCCTCCAGCCGGCTGGGGATGCTGGATGTTGAGACGCTGAGAAAGGAGACGAGGAAATGAGACGACAAGCAGGGAAGAGGGCCTGGGTTCTCCTGTGTGCCCTGGCGCTGTCCATGGGTCTCCTGGCATCCGCCGCCGCTGCGGATACCGGGCAGGAGACTCGCTTTGAGACCCTGGAGGATTTTACCGGCGTCGTGATGGGTACCGGCGACGTGGTGCTCCTGACCCGGGCGGAGGAGGAGAGCGCCTCCGCCGGTACCGTCCGGTTCGAGACCCTCTCCGACTTCTCGGGCACCACCGTGGCGGCATTTACCGGCACCTCCCACGACCAGATCCTGTCCGACGCGGTGGACGGAGTGGAATTCCAATACTATGACGACCTGGCCTCCCAGGTTCTGGCCCTCCAGACCGGCACGGTGGACGCGGTGATCAACGACCTGCCGGTGGTCCGGCTGGCGGTGGCCCGTCAGCCGGAGCTGGCGGTCTTCCCGGAGACCGTCGCCCCGGACAGTTACGGCCTGGGGCTTCAAAAGGACAGTCCCCTCACGGATCAGATCAGCGCCATCATTGAGCGGTTCCAGGCCGATGGGACGCTGGACGCCCTGGAGGCGGAGTGGATGGGGGTGGACGAGAGCGCCAAGTCAGTGGACGTGGAGGAGTATGACGCGCCCAACGGCGTGCTGCGCTACGCCCACGACTCCACCATGGAGCCCATGAGCTATGTGGGGGATGGCGGCGAGTCCATGGGCTACGAGGTGGAGCTGGTGACCCTCATCGCCCGGGAACTGGGGATGGAGCTGGAGATCACTCAGGGGAATTTCAGCGGTATCATGGCGATGCTCCAGAGCGGCCGGGTGGATATCATCTCCAGCTCCATCAGCATCACTGACGAGCGCCGGGAGAGCATCGATTTCCCCACGCCCCACTATACCGGCGGTGTGTCCCTGCTGGTGCGCGCGGAGGACCTGGGCCTGGGCGGCGGGGAGACGGAGGGGGAGGACACAGGCTTTTTTGCCTCCCTGACTGATAGTTTCTACCGCAACTTCATTCAGGAAAACCGCTGGAAGATGGTACTCTCCGGCCTGGCCGTCACGGCGGTGATCTCGGTATTCTCCGCCCTGTTTGGCACGGCGCTGGGCTTCGGGCTGTGCATGGTGCGCAGGAGCCGAAACCGCCTGGCCTCCGGTTTGGCGGCGGCCTTCATCCGTTTGATTCAGGGCGTCCCGGTGCTGGTGCTGCTGATGGTGCTGTTCTATGTGGTCTTTGCCCGCACCCGGCTGGACGGGGTGGCGGTTGCCATCGCGGCCTTCTCCATCAACTTCGGCGTCTACGTCTCGGAGATGATCCGCACCGGCATCAATGCCGTGGATGCGGGGCAGTGGGAGGCGGCCTCCGCCCTGGGCTTCGGCCGGGTCAAGACCTTTACCAAGGTCATCGCTCCCCAGGCCGCCCGGCATATCCTGCCGGTGTACCGGGGCGAGTTCATCTCCATGGTGAAAATGACCTCGGTTGTGGGCTACATCGCGGTGCAGGACCTGACCAAGGCCAGCGATCTGATCCGCAGCCGCACCCTGGACGCCTTCCTGCCCTTGATCGTCACGGCGGCCATCTACTTCCTGCTGGCCTGGGCGCTGACGGCGGTGCTCGGCGTGATGGAGCGGCGGATCGATCCCAAGCGGCGCCGCCGGGAGCTGAAAGGCATCCAGACAACAGGCGCCCGGCAGGGGACAGAGCGTCCGCCGGAGCGGACAGCGGAGACGGGGCCGGTGATTCAGATCTCCCATCTCAAGAAAGCCTATCCCAATGTGACGCCGCTGAAGGATGTGAACGCGGAGATCCGCAGCGGGGAAGTCATCTCCATCATCGGTCCCTCCGGAACGGGAAAGAGCACCCTGCTGCGCTGCTTGAACCGGCTGGAGACCCCCACCGACGGCAGCGTGGTGGTGTTTGGCCAGGAGCTGACCACCGCCAAGGCCGCCCAGCTGGGCGCCGTGCGCCGGCGGATGGGGATGGTGTTCCAGAGCTTCAACCTCTTTGCCCACCTGACCATCATCGAGAACATCATGCTGGGGCCGGTGGAGCTGCTGGGCTGCTCCCGGCAGGAGGCCTATGACCGGGGTATGGAGCTGCTGCGGAAGGTGGGCCTGGGGGAGAAGGCCCTCAACTACCCGGACGAGCTCTCCGGCGGACAGCGGCAGCGGGCCGCCATCGCCCGCACCCTGGCCATGGGACCGGAGATCGTCCTGTTCGACGAGCCCACCAGCGCCCTGGACCCCACCATGGTGGGGGAGGTGCTGGCGGTTATCCGGGGCCTGGCCACCCAGGGCCTGACCATGCTGATCGTCACCCACGAGATGAAGTTCGCGCGGGACGTGTCCACCCGGGTCTTCTATATGGACCAGGGCGTGATCTATGAGGACGGCACGCCGGAGCAGGTGTTCGGCCATCCCAAGACGGACCGCTGCCAGGCGTTCGTCCTGCGGCTGAAGACCTACCGCTGCGAGATCACCACCCGGGACTTCGACTTCATCGGCGCGGCTACCGAAATCGACAACTTTGCCCGCAGGCAGCTGCTCAGCGCCCAGCAGTCCCTGAAATTCCAGCAGATCTTCGAGGAGCTGTGCGTGGCCTGCATCCTGCCGCATCTGCCGGAGGGAAGCTGCCATGTGCACTTCGGCGCCATGTGCAGCGAGGACGGCAGCGAGTGCCGCGCCGTCATCTCCTGGCCCGGCGAGGCCTTTGACCCGATCCGGCAGGGGGATGAGATCAGCGTGAAACTGGCCCTCAGCCGGACCCAAGACCACGCCTACGAGTATGCCGGCGGAAACAACACCGTGACCGTTCTGTTTTAGGAGCCCGGCGCGGCTTTGCAGGCGCCGCCCGTGAGCTTTGAGCGGATCAACAAAAATATGGAGGTTTATCGCTATGACAATTCAAAAAAATTTGCAAGGCACCACCCTGCGCGTGACGCTGGAGGGGCGGCTGGACACCACCACCGCGCCGCAGCTGGAGGCGGAGCTGAAAGCGTCCCTGGACGGGATCACGGAGCTGGACCTGGATTTTGAGAAGCTGGAGTACCTGTCCTCCGCCGGGCTGCGGGTGCTGCTGGCCGCTCAGAAGACCATGAACAAGCAGGGGACCATGGTGATCCATCACGTGAACGAGACGATCCGCGAGGTGTTCGAGGTCACCGGATTTATCGACATTCTCACCATTGAATAGGATATGGGGAGGGGCATACATGAAATCTCAGGAGATCAAGCTGACCAATAACCTGTCCTGCGCCGTGGACGCTTTGCAGATGGTGGAGACCACCGCCGCGGCGGCCGGGCTCACCCGCGAGCAGGTCAATATCCTGCGTCTTTTGACCGAGGAAATGATCTCGATGACGACGGATATCCTGAAGACCTGCCAGGGGACGCTGTGGCTGGAGTGTGAGCACGGCGCCTGCGCCCTGCACCTGACCGCTATGGCGCCCATCGAGGCGGACGCGAAGACCGCCTTCATCGCCGCGTCCAAGCAGAACATCAATTCCCCCATCAAGGGGCTGAAAAACAAGATCAGCGCGTTGTTTGCGGGCCTGCTTATCTACAAGGAACTGCCAGATTATTACGTGGCGGTGTGCAGCAGTTTTGGGGGCGGCGCTCCCATGAGCGTGCCGCCGGCATCCTCCCCGGTGTGGTCCCTGGCGGAGTATGGAAAGGGACGCGGCCGGGAGGAGAAGTTCGCGGAAATGGAGGGCGTCGAGAAGTCCATTCTGCTGGGCTTTGCAGACGATATCATCGTCTCCGTGAAGAACAGCTGGGTGGATCTGACGGTGAAGAAACAGTTCTCCGCGCCGCCGGAGAAGCAGATGCCCAGCTTCACCGGCCTGTCCCATGTGTGCATTTTTGTGGATGACATGATGAAGGCGGTCTCTTACTACCAGAAGCTGCTGGGCGCCGTGCCGGACCACTACCTCTCCCACTGGCGGAACAAGGGCTTTTTCCAGGCCGGCGGCTTTCTCGACGAGGCCGAGGAGGGCGATGTCTCCATCGCCTTTGTGAATGTCCCCGGCACCAAGCTGACCCTGGAGCTGATGCAGTACCACTATCCGGAGGGACGGAAGACGCCGGTGATCTTTGCCGCCAATGACGTCAGCGGGGCCCGCCATGTGGCGCTGAAGGTCACCAACATTGAGGAGGCCTTCGCCCACATCAAGTCCATGCCCGACACGACCCTCATCAACCAGACGGACGAGTACCGGGTCTTCCAGATCAGTGAGACGTCGCCCGCCCAGGTCCACTTCTTCGACCAGGATGTGCGGGAGAGCGACGAGCGGAACGTGCAGACCGCCAAGATCCTCAGCGGGGTGCGGTACTTCTACTTCATCGACAAGTACGGCCTGCAGTGGGAGTTCGAGCAGGGCCACAGTGATATCGGGGACTGACCGGCTGCTGGATGCCTGGGCGGGATCTGCGTCTATGAGAGCGTCCATACGGAAATAAGGGAGCGACAGCTGTGAATTCATCTCTCCGATCCGGACAGCGGGACCGCTTCACAGGACCGATGTACCGCCGCCTGTGGGGACCGGCCATGCTGTCCTCACTGGGCTGGGCTCTGAGCGACATCGCCGACGCGGTGGTGGTGGGGCAGCGCCTGGGAACCGTGGGCCTGGCCGCCATCAGCCTGATCCTGCCGGTTTATATGATCAACTGCATGATCGCCCACGGCCTGGGCCTGGGAGGATCGGTGCGCTATGCCCGGCTGCTGGGGGAGGGGCGGGCGGCGGAAGCCGCCCGCAGCTTCATCCAGGTGCTGTGGCTGGCGCTGCTGCTCAGCACCCTCACGGCGCTGCTGGGCAGCGTCTTTCTGACGCCGCTGCTGGCGCTGCTGGGCACCACGCCGGAGGACGGGGCGCTGTTCGCCGCCACCCGAGACTATCTGCGGGTCCTGGTGGCGGCCACGCCGCTGTTCTACCTGTCCAATGTGCTCAACTACTTTCTGCGCAACGACGGCAGCCAGCGCCTGGCCGGAGTGGGCTCCGTGACCGGGAACCTGTGCGACATCGCCCTCAACATCGTCCTAGTGCTGGCGGCGGGCCTGGGGACCCGGGGCGCGGCGCTCTCCACCGCCCTGGGGCAGATCATCGCCATTGGCATCTATCTGCCGGGCCTCTTTGCCAGGGACCATGTGCTGCGTCTGTCCCTGCCGGGGCGGAACTGGCTGGCGCCGGCCCTCTCCGCCCTGCGGGCGGGGCTGGCCACCTCGGTGCAGTACCTCTATCAGATGATCTTCCTGCTGCTGTGCAACAACCTGCTGCTGCGGCTGGGCGGGGAGGAGGGGGTGGCGGTGTTCGATGTGCTGCAGAACACCTCCTATCTGATTCTCTACCTTTACGAGGGGACCGCCCGGGCCATGCAGCCGATCCTCTCCACCTACCGGGGGGAGCACAACGCGGCCGGCCGCCGGAGCATCGCCCGGCTGGGCTTTGCCAGCGGCATCGCGGTCGGCGGGGCGCTGATCCTTTTGCTGGAGCTCTGGCCCGCGGGGATCTGCCTGCTCTTCGGCATCGCGGGGACCTCCGCCCAGGCGCTGGCCTTCCATGCCCTGCGGATCTACGGCCTGGGGGCCTTTTTCGCCGGGATCAGCATTCTGCTTTGCAACTACTACCAGGCCTGTGAGCAGGAGCGGACCTCCTTTACACTGGAGACGCTGCGGGGCGCGGTGCTGCTCCTGCCGCTGACGGTGCTGGCCTCCCGGCTGGGGCTGGAGGGCTTCTGGTACCTGTTTCCGGCCACGGAGATCGGCGCGCTGGCGGTGTTCGCCCTGCTGTCCCTGGGCGGGCGCTTTTCCATCCGGGAGGTCTCCGCTCAGCGGGTGTTTCAGCGGACCGTCACCAGCACAGCCATGGACGTGGGAGCCGCCAGCCAGGAGCTGGAGGACTTCTGCCGCCAGTGGAACGCGGACACCCGGCAGCGGTATTTCGTGACCATGACGGTGGAGGAGCTGGGCATGGCGATCCTGCAGCATGGGTTTGAGGGACGCTCGGACGGCTATATCCAGATCACGGCCGTGGCCCTGGAGGAGGGCGGGTTCGAGCTGCACCTGCGGGACAACGCGGAGTCCTTTGACCCCTTCAGCCTGGAGACCCAGCGGGGCGGAGACGGGGAGGACATGGATCTGGACGCCATCGGCGTCCTGGTCATCAAGCGCTGGGCCAGATCGTTTTTCTACCGGCGGTATCATGGGTTCAACACCCTGATCGTCAAAATCTGATGGAAGTGCTTTTATGGAGATCGTCTATTTCGGCTCGGATGTGTTCTTGTCCTGCTTTGACTATCTGGCGCGGCACCACCACATCCTGGCCCTCTATACCTATCACAACGACGAGGACTATTTCACGGAGTTCGCCATCGTCCGCCGGGCGCGGGCGCTGGGGATTCCGGTTCACTATGAGAATATTACCCCGGAGCGGGTCGCCCGCTATTTCACCCAGGAGGGCTGTGAGCTCTTCTTTGTGGCTGAGTACAACCGCATCCTCCCCCTGCCGGAGGGGCTGGAGTCCTTTCGGGGCATCAACACCCACAGCTCCCTGCTGCCCCGGGGGCGCAGCTACTATCCCATCGAGGCCGCCATGGAGCGGGAGCTGCCCGTTACCGGCGTGACCATGCACAAGGTGACCGCCCGTCTGGATGCCGGGGAGATCCTGGCCCAGCGGGAGGTGCCGGTTACGCCGGAGCTGGACAGTGTGGACATCTACCTCCGCTGTGCCGCCTGCGCCCGGGAGATGCTGGCGGAGATCCTGGCGGACCTGGAGGGGGCCTGGAGCCGCGGCGCACCCCAGGGGGAGTCCATGCCGTACTGGAGACGTCCCGCCCGCCATTTGCTGACGCTGGACCACGGGCTGACCCGAGCCCAGGCGGAGGGGATTTTCCGCGCCTACAACAGCA
This sequence comes from uncultured Oscillibacter sp., assembly GCA_904393855.1. GTDB lineage: Bacteria > Bacillota > Clostridia > Oscillospirales > Oscillospiraceae > Oscillibacter. Next base: position 8,896 of record CAJFNE010000006.1, read on the forward strand.
TGACCCAGGTGGCGCTGGACGGGCGGTGGCATTATGTCACAGGGCTTTTGACCGGCAGCGCGCCGCTGCCGGCGGGCACCTGGCAGCTGGCGGAGGACCGCTGGCTCTACCGGGCCGCGGACGGGCATCTGCGTCTGCATGTACATCCGATCCCCCCAGAGGAGGTGGCGCCGTGAAACAGAGGATCTGGAACCTGAAGCTGCAGCCCAAGCTCCTGCTGGGGCTGGTGGTGATGGCGGCGGTGCTGGCCGCCGCGCTGACGCCCACGATCTCCCGGCTGTACCGCCGTCAGATGGAGTCCTACTACACGCAGCTGGCCTTTGATCAGGCGTCCATCGCCGCCAGCCTCATTGACGGCGACCGGATTCGGAACTATTACCCCTCCGGGGAGAAGGACGCCTATTATGAGCAGGTCCGCCAATACCTGCTGACGGTCAAGCAGGCCATGGGCCTGCGGTATTTCTATGTGGTGGTGCCCGAAGAGGATGTCATGGTCTACATCTGGGACGCCGGGACACCGGGAGAGGAGGGGGTGTGCGACCTGGGCGATACCGACGCCTATTACGGCGGCGGAGACGAGCTGATGCACGCCGCCTTTTCCCCTGACGCGGAGGAGACCATTCTGATCACCAACAACGAGGAATACGGCTACCTGGCCTCGGCCTATGTGGCGATTTTGGACAGCTCCGGCGAGCCGGTGGCCCTGGCCAGCATCGACATCTCCATGGATATGATCGACCAGCAGATCCGCCAGTTCGTCCTGCTGATGTTTCTCGTGATCTGCGGGGTGCTGCTGGTCTCCGTCTTTGCCTACTACTTCTATATCCGCCGGACGCTGATCCGCCCCCTGGGCACGCTGCACCAGGCGGCGCTGGGGCTGGCGGAGCACAGCATGGACCACCTGGACGACTTCCGCGTGGACATTCACACCGGCGATGAGGTGGAGGATCTGGCGCGGGCGTTCCAGTATATGACGGGCCAGCTGAACGACTACATTCAAAACCTGGCGCAGGTCACCGCGGAGAAAGAGCGCATCGGGGCGGAGCTGGACGTGGCGGCGAAGATCCAGGCGGACATGCTGCCCTGCATCTTCCCGGCGTTCCCGGACCGGCATGAGTTTGACATCTACGCCAGCATGACGCCTGCCAAGGAGGTGGGCGGGGACTTCTACGACTTCTTCCTGGTGGACGATGACCACCTGGCCATCGTCATTGCGGACGTGTCCGGGAAAGGAGTGCCGGCGGCACTGTTCATGGTGATCGCCAAGACGCTGCTGAAGAACGCCGCTCAGACAGGCCTGTCCCCCCGGGCCATCCTGGAAAAGGTGAATAACCAGCTGTGCGAGAACAACGAGGCGGAGATGTTCGTCACCGTGTGGCTGGGGATTTACGAGATCTCCACCGGAAAGCTCACCGCCGCCAACGCCGGCCACGAGTACCCGGCCATCCGGCGCGCCGGCGGAGGCTTCGAGCTGGTGAAGGACCGCCACGGCTTCGTGCTGGCGGGCATGGAGAACGCCCGCTACCGGGAGTACCAGCTGGAGCTGGGCCCCGGCGACACCCTGTTCGTCTACACCGACGGCGTGGCGGAGGCCACGGACGCGGCCAACACCCTCTACGGCACGGAGCGGATGCTCGGCGCCCTGAATGCGGCGCCGGAGCGCGGCCCGGAGGAGCTGCTAGCCGCGGTCCGGTCGGACATCGACCAGTTTGTGGGCGGCGCGCCCCAGTTTGACGACATCACCATGCTGGCCATCCGCCGGCGGGACACGGGGACGGAAATTATGAAGAAACGAAGTGTGGAACCACGGCTGGAGTGCATCGAGACGGTGAGCGAATTCTTCGAGCGGGAGCTGACGGCCCGCCAGGCCCCGCCGAAGGTGATCGCCCAGGTGAACGTGGCCATTGACGAGATCTTTTCCAATATCGCCCGGTACAGCGGGGCCACCTCCGCCACCGTGGGCTGTGAGGTGGAGACGGGACGGGCGATCCTCCGCTTCACCGACAACGGCAGGCCCTATGACCCCACCCAGCAGGCCGACCCGGACACCACCCTGGGGGCCGAGGAGCGGGAGATCGGGGGCCTGGGCATCTTCATGGTCAAAAAGACCATGGACCGCATTTCCTATTCGTACACCGACGGGATGAATGTGCTGACCATTGAGAAGAGCTGGTGAGTGCGGAGCCATGGAGCAACGGGATATCTTCCGCCGCAACGAGGTGGATGCAAACCGATACGCGGCGTTGTGCATGCGGGTGGCCGCCGTGGTGGCGGTCCTCATGTGGATTTTGAACCTTCTCGGCTTTTTCATCGTGGACCCGATGCTGATGAACCTGGCCATGCCGGCCGGCATCGTCCTCTTCCTGCTGCCCACGGTGCTTTTGCGGGCGTGGCGCGGGCCGGACTGGCTCTTGAAGTACGTCAGCATGGGGTGCTTCCTGCTGGGGATCGGTATCCTCTCTGGAGCCCTCACGATCCAGCTGGTGCTGGCCTGGGCGTGCCCCATTGTCCTCTCCTGCCACTATTACGCCCCCCGGTTCACCAGATTCACCCTGCTGGGCGTCATCGTCTGTATGCTGCTGGCGGTGTATCTGGGACTGCTATTCGGTGTGTGGGACGCCAACATGATGCACAGCAGCCAGGAGATCAGCGGTCTGACCGGGCGGCTGGCCTTCCTGCGGGCGGCAGCGGCGGCGGGGGACAACATCCCCCTGCGGGTATTCAACTTCTACTATCTGCCACGGGCGGCCATCCTGGTGGTGATCTACCTCATCGGCCTCACTCTCTCCCGGCGGACCCACGGCCTGCTCCAGCAGCAGGAGGCGGACAGCCGGGAGAAGGAGCGCATCGGCGCGGAGCTGCATGTGGCCACCCAGATCCAGGCGGACATGCTGCCCCGGATCTTCCCCGCTTTCCCAGAGCGGCCGGAGTTTGACATCTACGCCAGCATGACCCCGGCCAGGGAGGTGGGCGGCGACTTCTACGACTTCTTCCTGGTGGACGACGACCATTTGGCCATCGTTATTGCGGACGTGTCCGGGAAAGGGGTGCCGGCGGCGCTGTTCATGGTGATCGCCAAGACGCTGCTGAAAAATGCCGCCCAGACAGGCCTGTCTCCCAAGACGGTCCTGGAGCGGGTGAACGATCAGCTGTGCGAGAATAACGAGGCGGAGATGTTCGTCACCGTGTGGCTTGGGATTTACGAGATCTCCACCGGAAAGCTCACCGCCGCCAACGCGGGACATGAGTACCCGGCCATCCGGCGGTCAAACGGGAACTTTGAACTCTTTCGGGATCCGCACGGCTTTGTGCTGGCGGGCATGGAGAACGTCCGATACCGGGAGTACACGCTGGAGCTGGGCGCTGGCGACACCCTGTTCGTGTACACGGACGGCGTGACGGAGGCGACCGATGCGGCCAATACCCTGTACGGGACGGATCGGATGCTGGAGGCCTTGAACCGCGGACAGGATCGGACGCCGGAGGAGCTTCTGCGGGCTGTCAAGCGGGACATCGACCTGTTCGTGGGAGGCGCGCCCCAGTTTGATGACATCACCATGCTGGCCATCCAGCGAAAGCCTGATCGGGGAGAGTGCGTCTAGGAAGATCCGCGCCGTATACCGCCGGAACAGGATGGAAGGGGCTGCCGCCGGCGCTGTATCTGTGGAGGCGATTTTCCGGACCACCAAGACCCGGCCGGTCAAGTACGGCTGCTTACTTGCTGCGGATTTTCGGCAAAAGAAGCGGTGAACCCAGGAAAGAACTCCCTCTGCGCGCCACGGGCGGCAACTTGGAAAGGCCTGGAGGGGCCAGCAAACCCAATGCTTTCAAAAAGTAAAAAAGCGCTTGCCGCGCCATTGCCGCACGGTTTTTTGAACGTGCCTTGATGTGACAAGCTCTGATATATGAAAACACAGACGGCGGTATTCCGGAGCAGGAGTATCGCCGCTTGCTGCATGCGGGTAAATGTGTGCCTTGCGTAAATGCTTCTGTGCCATCCGGCAACACGCGAGAATTTGACAGATGGGAATTCACTCTTCCAAAATATGAAAAACTGATGGAGAAATAATGGGATGGTAAAACAGCAAACAGAACGGCTCAAAATTGCCGCTTCCTGAAGATGTTAAGATGCGTTGCTTGTGGCAACGGGCAATTTCGGCTACAATAACGGCAGCGATGGAAAGAAAGGAAGCTGTCCGAAATGCTCAACGAAAATATGAAAGCAATCAGAAAATCAAAAGGACTTTCCCAGCAGGAGCTTGCTGTCAAGCTGAATGTTGTGCGGCAAACAGTTTCTAAATGGGAGCAAGGATTGTCGGTTCCCGACTCCGATATGTTAATCTCCATATCGGAAGCGCTTGAAACACCTGTGAGCACGTTATTGGGAGAAACTGTTATGGAAACGGAGGTTGATACCTTAAAAGCCATTTCCGAAAAACTGGAAGTGATCAACTTGCAGCTGGCACAGAGAAAGACCGCGAGAAGAAACATGATTCGTTGGCTGCTGATTTCATTATGCACGATGATCGTAATGGTGTTTGCAGCTTTGGGAATATTAAAAAGTCCTTATTTGGAGTGGGATTATCGTGATCCTGAGACCGCCGTTCTCGGAGTGGCGTTCCACTCATTTGAATGGCTGTTTGTCAGAGTGGCACCGATTATTTTGATTGCTGCAATCATTGGGATTTTCTTTACATGCAGGAAAAAATAAACTGATAAATAGGGGTACATCCAAAATGAAGAAAAAGGTCATCGGAATTCTTGCTGCGATCGTGATTGCGCTGGGACTGGGCCTCGTAGTTTACAATCAGGCAGTTCCTAACGAATATGTGCCTGCTGCTGATGAAATAGCCCTGCATATACGATTGGATACGGAAGAAGATATTGGATTGCTGGTTTATGATTATCGCGCGGACTGTCACGAATACAGTGGAGGCATATCGAATGCGGACGGGTCGTTAATCAAGCATGATTCCGATAACATTGTGGTGTGGAATCAGGAGGAGCTGAACAATATCGCAGATGCTTTCGAGTTATCCCTGCAATTCCGAATCATCACGGAATATGTGGCTCCCAATTATGAAAATGTATATCCAGATAACATCACAAAGTATATGGAACCTATCTCGCGGGAAGCACGCTTTGGCGAGTCCTATTTTATTACCATCACCGGCAATACGGCCAATGGATATAAAGCCGTATGGAACTGATTTTATCGGAGAATATAGCAGAGCCGGCCGAGCCAGTCAGCGGGCAAGAGGAACGGCGCATACGCGCCGCCGCTCACAGCCCCGCCCGCCTATGCAAATAGGCAATCACGGGGCGGCAGCAAGGAGTGCTGCCGCCCCGTGCGATGGTTCGGAGCGAGGAATTCCATGAACGAAGAGGAAGCCTGCAAAACACATATCCAGGACACCCCCAACGCCTTTTGTATGTTGCCGTATGCGGAGGCGCTTGCCGGAGCAGCGATGCTCCGGCTTTTTCCTTTCAGCCGGGAGGAAATGGTAAGCCAGCGTCACTGGAGGCAAAGGCCCCGAAGCTTCCGCGTGACCCGCCGGAGGCAGCCGCCCGCTTCCGGGGCCGGTTTCGAGGAAGTCTTCGGGGCGCCGCCAGATAGCGGTTATGGGGCTGGTATCCGCTCAATGCGCGCTACACAGATTCCAGTCAGCGGCCAGGTACGCCCGTTCCCATATGCGCCTCCTGGATTCCGGATCATATGGTTTGCCAGGACCTACTTAAAGTGGGAAACCAGGCATAGGAACGCGGGCCCTGCAAGACCGCCGGGTAGGGATGCCCGCGCGGAGATCGATTAGGCCTGCGATTCTTTCCCGCAGCCGCTGCAGACGGCCCGGGAAGTTGTGTCGATTAGAGCCAGTTATAAGATTCCAAGAGAGACTGCCAGAGACGCTTCAAGAGTTTGCCTGTGATGATAGGAGAAAAAGCTTCTCTCTGACAGAAGTCAATTGTGGGAGGGTGAGAGCTATTGAGGACTCATTTTGGAGAACATCGAGTACGACTACCTTATCCAGAACCATCAGCTTGACCGGGAGCGTCTGGACGAGCCGGTGGAACTCATGGTGGACACGGTATGCTCCCACCGGGAGACTATCCGTATTGCCGGAGTCGATGATCTGCCGGAGGCGGTTAGATCTCGGCCCTGGAAATTGGAAAGCTCCCGCATTGAGTATGTGCTGGGCCGGATGCGGGAAAACACCACCGATGTCTGCAACATCAAGAAATACCTGCTGGGCACCCTATATAACGCTCCGGTTGCCATCGGCGGCTACTACTACACTTTTCTGGTGGGCCATGACCTGTACGGCGAACAGGGAGACGTTGCATCTTTGCCATAGAGAAGGTTCCAAAGCGGAAACTCATCTGGCCGGCCAGCACGGCACGGACAGGAGAGTGGTGAAAGGCGGAAACAGTGATTTCCCTACGCCTGGGGTGGACTATAAGGATTCATCCTCGATACAAGGCATCGCCGATCATCGTCCATGAGAGTCCTGAAGAAGGGCTCTCTGCCGAAAAAGAGTACCAAGCTATTGCATTTTCCTGGATATGCCGGATGATCTAGGAGCAGGCCTTGGAATGCTCTCCCACTTCGTTGAGATTTGTTGAAACAAGGAGGACTTTACTTCCGTGCCCCAACTCTTACCTGAGGCCCTCTCAGGCCGGGCCAAACCACTTGGCCAACGCATTGTCCTCACTCCGCTCCTCCGGCACCTATCGGAAAAAGATTGAGGGCATACCCGCCAGGGTCTCCATCCGGACATAGGGCTCTGCCGCCAACGGGGGGATCAGCACAGAATTACCACCCCAGGTGTCCTTAGCCGGGAAAGTGAGGTAGTTATATTTGGCAATGCCCGTGAGTTGGATTGAAGTTCAGTGGGGCCTTGTCCAGCCGCTCCGTCCCATCCTGGGTGTTTCCGCTGAACAGGTGGCAGCAGATACCGGGATGCTCCGCCTGAGGTTCCCGGCAGACGGCGCCGATAAGGTTTATGACGCGGGCCTCTCCGCCACCAATCCAGGGCTGAGCGGCACAAACGCTGCGGATACAATGATTGGCTGCCAAGAAAATGGCGCGATCCGATAGAATTCTAATTCACAGCAACATATTATGCTTTGTTGTTGCAGGAACGGATCGCATTTTCTTTATGGGGTATAAAGCCCGGGCCAGAAGTGCGGCTTCTTGCTCACGGATATCCGTGTTGGCGCGCCGTAGTCAATCCCATAGGGATCCACGCTTACCTGTTCGATCCGTATGGGGGTCACCGGCGTGTTGATCTGGACTTCCGGCATACCCGGATATGCAACGGGGACCGTCTCCAGCCGCTCCAGCCGGCGCAGCTGCTCCAGCCCGTCTGTGACCCGCCCGAAGATGGGGTACTTCCCGGTGATGGCCGGGCAGTCCGCCAGCGGGAAGAAGAACTCTCCACCAGAGATGTCCGGCAGGTCGCCGTCGCCATATCCGCCCATCCCAACGGTTCCAAAAGAAGCTTCCATATACTGCCCGCTCTTCACGTCGTTTGGGATGAAGTAGCAGGCTTCCGGGTTGCCGAAGCCGTGATAGCTGATGTCCACCACCCAGCCCGGCACGATCCGCTCCACGGGATAGCGGTCAAATACCCCCTGCCGGGCCAGATGGAGAAAGCTCGTGACCGCATGGGGCGCGATCTCCGGGTACAACTCCAGGCAGATGACGGAGCCGTCGGAAAAACGAATGACTGCTGTCGGGCGGCACATGGGCAATCCTCCTTTGACAATGATTTACGCGATGATCTCCAGCTCCTTGGGCAGCCGGTTCAGGATCTCGCATCCATCCTCTGTGACCAGCACCAGATCCTCGATCCGTACACCCAGACATCCCTCCAGATAGATGCCTGGCTCAATGGAGAAGATATTGCCGGGTTCCGCCAGGTCCTCCGCGGCGGCGGAGACATCCCCGAATTCGTGGTCCTCGACTCCGATGAAATGCCCCAGCCGGTGCGTGAAGCAGGGGCCGAAGCCGGCGCTGGCGATCGTGTCACGGGCAATCTTGTCCAATTCCCGCAGGGGGATACCGGGCCGGACCGCTTGCTCCGCCCGCTCATTGGCCAGCCGTACCAGCTCATAGACCTGCCGCTGCTGCGGCGTGACGGAGCGGTAAAAATAGGTGCGGGTCATGTCGGAGCAATACCCCTGATAGGTGCAGCCCGCGTCGATCAAAACGCAGTCGCCGGGCTTGAGCCGCGTATCATTGGGCCAGTGATGCCCATCGGCTGCATTGCGTCCAAACGCCACAAGGGGAGGGAAACTCAGACCGTCGGCCCCCAGCTCCCTGTAAATGCCTTTCAGCCGTTCCGCCAGATCTACCTCGCTGACGCCCTCCTGAATCCAGGGCCGCAGCTGTTCCAGGGCGGCGTCGTTGAGCTGGGAGGCCCTGCGCATCAGGGCCTGCTCATCCTCATCCTTCACAGCGCGGGCCCGGTCCACCGCTAGGGAGGACAGTACGAAGCCCGAAGCCGCGCTTCGCTCCATCAGGGGCAGGAGAAACCTGGCCGCCATATTCTTATCCACGCCCAGAGGTTCCCGGTGATCCACCGTTTCCGCCACCAGGTCCAGATACGGATCTGTGTCGGAAAAGCGCACTTTCTCCACCCCCAGATCCTCCGGCACCGATTCCAGCTGGTTGATGAAGATCCTGTGGTCTCCCCGCCGGCTCAGATACAGCCCGTAAAACCGCTCCAGGGGATGAATCATCCGCCCGGTCAGGTAAAAAATGGAGATCGGATCGGTTATCAGCATCTGAGATAATCCCAACTGCTCCAGGTGCCGGAGCACCGCGTTGACACGATTTTGCTTCATGTTTTCCGCCCCCCGTGATGAATTGCTTCCGCTCCTGCACAGATACGGAAGCGCCGTTTATTTGCCGCCTGTGATGATAGCATTATAACACAAAAAAGTCCACAAATCCATCTCAAGATCCGCTTGCGAAAGAGGTTTTAAAACAAAAATTTCTGCATTCTTTTCTGCTTTAGCGCATTGCATCCTACTGTGGGTTGTGGTACCATGTATCTAACCCCTGCAATGATATTCTGACAATAGTCAATACCACAAGTTGGGAGGTCAAGTTATGAAAGTTGCCACAGACATCGGCGGGACCTTTACCGATCTGGTCGCCATAGACGAAAACGGCGGCCTGATCCTGGAGAAGGCCCACACCACCCCGCCCAATTTCGATCAGGGCGTGATGGACGTGCTGGAGAAGAGTGGGCTGGAACCCAAAAGCATCAGCGCCTTCTTCCACGGCACCACCACGATCATCAACGCCCTGACGGAGCGCAAGGGGGCGAAGACCGCCCTCATCACCACCAAGGGCTTCCGGGATATCCTGGAGCTGGCCCGGGGCAACCGGCCGGACCTTTTCAACCTGGTGTTTGAGAAGCCGGAGCCCTTTGTCCCCCGGTATCTCCGCCGGGAGGTGACGGAGCGGGTGAGCTACAAGGGGGAGGTCATCACCCCCCTGAGCGAGGAGGACATCGCGCAGGCGGTGACCTATCTGAAGAAGGAACAGGTGGAGGCCATCGCGGTCTGCTATATCAACTCCTATGCAAACGAGTCGCATGAGCGGCGGACCGTGGAGAAGATCAAGGAGCTGTGGCCGGAGGTCTATGTGTGCCCCTCGGTGGACATTACCAAGGAGTGGCGGGAATATGAGCGCACCTCGACCGCTGTCCTCAACGCCTATGTGATGCCAGTGGCCTCCTCCTATATCGACCGGCTGGGCCAGCGGCTCACCGATGCGGACATCTCCGGCAGCCGCTACATCATGCAGAGCAACGGCGGCACCACCACCTTTGACCAGGCCAAGCTCACTCCCATCAACGTGGTGGAGTCCGGGCCGGTGGCCGGTGTGTTCGGGGCCTCCATCCTGGGCAGCCTCATCGGCGAGCCCAACATCATCGCCTTCGACGTGGGCGGCACCACCGCCAAATGCTCCCTCATCGACCAGGGAGAGGTGAAGGTCACCACATCCTATTACATCGAACGCAGCGAGCGCAGCGCCGGCTATCCCATCATGGCCCCCGTGGTGGACATCGTGGAGATCGGCAACGGCGGCGGCTCCATCGCCTGGATCGACGAGGGCGGCTCCCTGAAGGTGGGACCCAAGAGCGCGGGGGCCCTGCCGGGGCCGGTGGCCTATGGAAAGGGCGGGGAGGACCCCACCACAACCGACGCCAACCTCATCGCCGGGCGGCTGTCCGCTGAGAATTTCGACATGGAGGTCTCCCTGGACCATGTCCGCAGCGCTTTGGTGGAAAAGGTGGGGCAGGCCTTCGGAATCGGAGCGGAGGAGGCGGCGGAGAGCATCATCCGGGTGGCGGACGCCAATATGATGAACGCCCTGAAGCTGATCTCCGTGCGCCGAGGCTACGATCCCCGGGACTTTGCCATGGTGGCCTTCGGCGGCGGCGGACCCATGCACGGTCCCACCCTGGCCAAGGAGCTGAGTATCCGCAAGGTGATCGTCCCGGTGGCCGCCTCCGTGTTCTCCGCCTGGGGGATGCTCATGAGCGACATCCGCCACGACTTCATCCAGACCAGGATCCTCTCCTTTGCCGATGCCCCCATGGATACCCTCAACACCATGTGGCAGGAGCTGATGGAGGAGGCCAACGCCCGGTTTGCCGCTGAGAAGATCGCCCCCGAGCAGGCTATGTTCCGTTTCATTGCCGATATGCGGTACATGGGCCAGGAGCATACCGTCCAGGTGTCCGCCCCCGCGTTCCCCTGGAAAGAGGAGGACCGGGCGGAGATCCTCAGCCGCTTCCACAAGACCCATGAGCACTTCTATACGTTCTCCCTGCCGGATACCCCGGCGGAGATCGTCAATCTCCATCTAGTGGCCTATGGCCAGCTGGCAAAGCCTGCTCTCCAGGAGATCCCCGCCCAGGCGGGGGACATCTCCGGGGCACTGAAAGAGACGCGGCGGGTGTTCTTCTCCGGCGACGGCTGGCTGGACACCCCCATCTATGACCGCAGCAAGCTGGGCTGGGGCGCTGAGATCCAGGGCCCCCTGGTGGTGGAAGAGCCCACCACCGCCACAGTGGTCTGCCCAGGGCAGAAGCTGTCGGTGGACCGCTACGGCAATCTCATTGTGGAAACGGAGGCAGAATGATGGCTGAACAGGTAAAGATCAATCCAGTGACCCTGGATATCGTGAAGGACTCCCTGATCGCGATCAGCAACGAGATTTTCTACGCCTTTGCGCAGACGTCCATGAGTCCGATCATCTATGAGACCCTGGACTATGCCAGCGGCATCGCGGACGCCGACGGCCGCCTGCTGACCCAGGGCAACGGCGTCACTGGCTTCATCGGCATGATCTCCCCCATGATCTGCGCCGTGGTGGAGAAGCATGGGAAGGAGAACCTCCATCCCGGTGATGTATATATCATCAACGACCCCTTCCTGGGGGGCGGCACCCACATGTCCGACGTGGGCATGGTCATGCCCATCTTCTACAAGGGGGAGCTCATCGCGTTTGCCGGCAACAAGGCCCACTGGAGTGACATCGGCGGGATGGCCCCCGGTTCCTTCACCACCGACGCCACCAATATGTTCCAGGAGGGCCTGTGCTTCTCCGGTACCAAACTGGTGGACAGGGGAGAGCTGGTGGAGCCAGTGTGGGATCTCATGCGCAGCAATATGCGCTATCCCCAGATCTCTCAGGGGGATATGTGGGGGCAGATCTCCTCCCTGCGCACCGGAGAAAAGCGGATCTGCGACCTGTGCGACAAGTATGGCGCCGACGTGGTGAAGGGCTCCATGGAGCGTCTCATCCACCAGGGGGAGATGGTGGCCCGCAAGCGCCTCAAAGAGATGCCCAAGGGCACCTGGGAAATGGATGAGTACATGGACGACGACGGACACGGCAATCCCGTCCATCTCCAGGTGAAGGTCACCATCACCGATGACGAGTTCCTGGCGGACTTCACCGGCAGCGATCCCCAGGTCATCGGCTGCGTCAACTCCGGGGCCACGGCGGCCTACGCCGGTGTCAAAGTGGTGTTTATGTCTGTGGTGGGGCCGGAACTGGCGGTGAACGACGGGGTCTTCGCCCCTCTGCGCACCATCTGCGAGCCGGGCAGCGTCCTCCAGGCCAACCGCCCTGCCGCCACCTCCTGCTATTACGAGAGCATGATCTATGTCATTGACCTGGTGTGGCGTGCGCTGGCCCCGGCCTTCCCGGAGTCCCTGGGAGCGGGGCATCTGCTGAGCGTGTGCACCATCTTGATGGCAGGCAGGCATCAGGACTTTGGAAACGATTACCTCATCATCGAGCCCACCGTGGGAGGATGGGGCGCCTGTCTGGGCCACGACGGCCAGGTGGGCCAGTTCTGCGTGGGCGACGGCGAGACCTACAATGTCCCCGTGGAGATGGCGGAGACCCGCTACGGGATCCGGGTGGATGAGCACAGCCTCAACACAGACGGTGCCGGCGCCGGTGAGTTCCGGGGCGGCAGCGGCGCGGTGCGCACCTATCGCTCGATGAACGACAACCAGACCTTCACCGCCTCCTTCGGCAGAAATAAGTGGCCGGTCTGGGGCGCTGCCGGCGGCAAGGACGGCTCCATCAACTACTTCCAGTTCCTGGACGCCGACGGCACGGTCAGCGAGCCCATGGGCATCGTGGCCCGGCGGGTCATGAACACCAACGATGTCGTGCGCATGGTCACCGCCACCGGCGGCGGCTATGGCAACCCCCTCAAGCGCCCGGCGGAGAAAGTGGCCATGGACGCCAAGAACGAGTATATCACCGTGGAGCAGGCTAAGGCGGATTACGGTGTGGTGCTGGACCCGGAGACCTTCGCCGTCATCGGCATCACGGAGGAGCGCCGCGCGGCAGAGTAACGGACCGCTCCGCTCACGGCGCCTGGGGCGGACTGCTTGGACAGAATGTCCCGCCATGATTGCTTGCCGCGCCGTGTGCAGCAGCCTTTTCTGAACGAATTGACATTTGAAAAGTTGCCGGGATTGTCTGCAAACATTCCCGGCAACTTGATTTCTATCAGCAGCGCACAGCTCTGAGAGAACTGGCAGCATATGAAGAGTGACGCAAATCTAAACATTCCATCGGGAAATGGCTGTGTTCTGTCGGGGATGTTTCCAGCTCGCTTTCTATGGGCATAGCAAATGGGTTGCCTCCCTTTCGGGGCAGCCCATTTTTTTCCGCTTCTTAGAAGAAAGACAGGTTTTACGGGTAAAATATTCATCATACTCTATGCTCTCGCAAATGGAGGTCATTTGAAATGGACAAATACAGACTGACGGCAGAACAGATTGCGCTTTATAGCCAGTATCTGCGTGCGGAGGAGCGGAGCCCTGGTACCATTGAGAAATATTTGCGGGAGATTCGAGATTTTACCCGCTGGCTAGGCGGTACCCCGGTGACCAAGGAGCTGGCCGCCGGGTGAAAGGAGCACCTATGTGATCAGGGGTATGCCCCGGCCACCATCAACTCCATGCTGGCTGCCCTGAACAGCCTGTTCCGCTTCCTGGGCTGGGGTGAGTGCCGGGTGAGGCTTTTGAAGATCCAGCGGCGTCTCTTCCAGGACACGGGGCGGGAACTGCCCCGGCCGGAGTATGAGCGGCTGCTGACGGCGGCCCAAGGGCGGGGCCAGGAGCGCTCAGAAGCCGATCTGCCAGGACGCAATGGGATGCTCCATTCGAGCCATCCCATAGCCCCGCCCCAGGCATGTCCTATCAGCGGACTCAATCGGCGTAATGGGACCGCATCATGATCTCCTCGCAACTGAGCACAAGCCGCTTCGTAACGCGAGCGGTGGGCGCGGCGCCAGCTGCCGCGCGAAATCGCCGCCGCTGCGGTTTACAGGGTGATTTGCCGGTTTTGCTTACTTAAAATCGTTGGACTGTTTGAGGAACTTCGCGTTTTCCGGCTGGTTATCCAGCAGCGGATGATACAACGTATCACAAAACTGTGATGATGTCACGGAGAGTCCTCCGCAAATAGTCTATACTATGCGCAGAAAGAAGAAAAAGGAGGGACTCCCATGAGACTGAAAGATCAGGTCGCGATCATCACCGGCGGAAGCCGCGGCATCGGCTACGCCACTGCGGATAAATTTCTGAAGGAGGGCGCCATCGTCATTCTGGCGGCGAGTACACAGGCCTCCGCGGATAAAGCAGTCGCCAAACTGCGGGAAAAATATCCGGAGGCAACGGTTGCGGGGATCAGCCCTGACCTGTCCAGCTTGGAATCGGTCCGGGCCGCATTCCGGGAGACCACGGAAAAGTATGGCTGCGTGGATATCCTGGTGAATAACGCCGGCGTGTCTGAGAGCACTCCATTCACCGAGTATACCGAGGAGACCTTCGACAAGGTCATGGATCTGAACGTGAAAGGCGTATTCAATGCCACCAGGGCTGCCAGCGAGTGCATGGTGGCCCGTGGGAGGGGTGTGATCCTCTCCACATCCTCCATGGTCAGCATCTCCGGCCAGCCCAGCGGCTTTGCCTATCCAGCATCCAAGTTTGCCGTCAATGGCCTGACGGTGTCCCTGGCCCGGGAACTGGGGCCCAAGGGAATCCGGGTCAACGCGGTGGCGCCCGGTATCACAGAGACGGACATGATGAAGGCGGTCCCCCAGGAGGTCATAGAGCCGCTGATCAAGCAGATCCCGCTGCGCCGTCTGGGGCAGCCTGAGGATATTGCCAATGCGTTTGTGTTTCTGGCCTCTGATGAGGCGTCCTACATTACAGGCGTAGTCCTGAGTGTGGATGGTATGGCGAGAACTTAACGGAAGCCGGGCGGCTGACTCCGCCGAAGAACCTGGCCCTCTCCCGCTCCACGGGGAAGCGGACCCTTGGTGATCTCATTCGGCTGGGCAGGGCGGAGAAGCAGCACTGTTATCAGGAGAGCGAAAGTTGGGCACCGGCACGTTCGATAG
>CAJFNE010000007.1 GCA_904393855.1 uncultured Oscillibacter sp.
TGGCTGCGATGTCATTCACGGTGTATGTTCTGCTTTGGGGCGTTCCTTTTTCGTTGGGTGTGTTGGTGCTCATAAGATTATCCTCCATCTGTGCTAATAGCATTCTGAAATGACCCCTGGAAGCCCGCTGTTACAAGGGGTTCCTGCTAATACCTTGCTAATACGACATTTGAAAAGCCGTTGTAAGGCAGCATATTTCAGGGGAATTTGTGCAAATTGACCTACCTCCAGGCAGCACAATTTGCGAAGAAACAACACGGGAAGATATGATATGAACAATTTACGAAATGGTACGCCGTACTCCTAAGCGGTAGGCCACCAGTTAGAGTCTGGTCAGGGGTGCCAAAATGTCCGCTGCAAGCCGTTTTCTGATGGCTTGCAGCGGACGTCGTTTCTCCCGGCCTTCGCTCCTTTTGGCCGGGAGGATTCTATGTGCCGCAGATGGAGATTCCGTCAAGGGGCATCGAATAGTCCATTCTGGGGCCAATCAATCCAGATGTTGATCTCAAAGGGCGCGCCTGTTTCCTCCCTGCCGCAGCATGGAGAAAACAGGCGTTTCTGCCACGCGCGGGAAAAGGTCTTTCACATGAAAAGTCAGCTCAGTAGTGCTGCAAAGAGGAGACGAGAAACATGACCGGGGGCGAATCCTGACCGCGCCACATTTAGTGAAACTAAAGATAAGGTGAACGAATTGGAGTTTTACATTTTCAAAAGTATCCAATAAAATGCGTTTATAGGCAAAATATTTGCCAAAATAGCTGAAATTCTGCTGGAACAGGCAGAAGAAAGGCTGAGAAAGAAAATGTATGGGCAGCCCGTATGGGAAACCGCTTCAAAAGCCAAGACACGGCGTTCAGTACCATGCGGAATGCTGGCAAGACAGGGGGCTTTTTGATGAACATTACCATCGCATCGGACCTGAAGGAGAGAGTTCCCGAGGCCGCACTGGGCGTTCTCCAATATCAGGTGCAGGTTGAGCCGAGCACCGAGGCGCTGCTGGGGGCATTTGAGGAGCGGATCTCCGCTTTGGCTGGACAATACACCCTGGAGACCATCGTCCAGAATCCCCACATTGCGGCGACAAGACAGGCATACAAGGCGCCGGGGAAATCGCCCCATGAATACCGGAACGCGGCCGAAGCCGTGCTCCGGCGGATCGTGAAGGGGAACGGCCTCTACCGCATTAACAATGTGGTCGATATCAATAACCTGATCTCAGTCTCCTCGGGATACTCCATCGGCGCCTATGATATGGCGCAGCTGGAGGAGTTTGTGCAGCTGCGGTGCGTGGAGGACGGCTGCCACTATGACGGGATTGGAAAGAGCAGTGTCAATATCGGGCATCTGCC
The DNA here is from genome assembly GCA_904393855.1 of uncultured Oscillibacter sp. GTDB lineage: Bacteria > Bacillota > Clostridia > Oscillospirales > Oscillospiraceae > Oscillibacter. The sequence goes on from CAJFNE010000007.1 coordinate 1,350, forward strand.
TGTCCTGGCAGTGGGACGCCATCCCGGCTTACAGCGGCAAGCAGCTCTTCCGTGGGCCGAACTTTGAGGACAGATGGCCCCGCGTGCCCCACAACGAGACTCAGACCATCACGGGCCGCATCGCCAACAACACCGGCTCCGAGATGATGAACGTGGTGGACATGACCGAGGTTCTGGTACCGGCCTACGGCCCTCTGGAGATCATGCGGGACGGTGAGGTGCTGATCGGCGTCGCGGGCCCCGAGATCTCCGTGGGCATCGGCATGGTGGTCTATGAGAACTACGGCCGGATCTTCAACCGGTCCTATGGCGCGGGCAAGACGGCCCACAACTCCGGCGAGTACGCCAAGACCGTCAAGAGCGACTATCCCGCCATCGCGGGCCGTAAGTCCACCCTGATGGAGTACACGCTGCGGGCGCTGGAGATCGGCCTGGTTCCCGGCAAGGACCTGGGCTGCTCCCCCGCGGTGCTGGCGATTGCGCGTGCCGGCGGGTTCCCTATCGCCTATGACAACATCGAGAAGCGGGCGTGAGTCGAGTTGGCCAGCGTCGGCATCACCAAGGAGTGGCTGCAGCAGCCTGTGGAGAAGCTCTCCCACGACGAGCTGGTGGCCAAGGCCGACGAAGTGGTGCCCGGCATCTCTGACGGTAAGCTCTTCAAGGTCTCTGACATCTGCGAGATTCATGAGGCTGACGTTTGATCTAAAATGTTATAATTAGGCATGGACACCTCCTCATTCACAGGTGACGAATGGGGAGGTGTTTGCCAAAACAGGTGTCAAGGGTGTGACGGATCATCCCACCGATGGCCGCATACCAAAGAGCGAAAGGAAGAGACGAGACAAGCTCTGCGAACTGTAAAACCATACCTTTTTTATCTCCTCATAATGCCGCGGGGCGCCGAGTATTCACTCGGCACCCTGCGGCGTGGATGGGGGAAACATTCATAACACTTTCCTGCGTCGGAGAACACTCGCGGGTGTGATCCGCTTTCATAAAGCTTGACGGGACGAATGATTCCAAGTACAATCGAAGAAAACACGGTTGTTGAGGGAGGGATACTCCATGGCCAGAGGCGTGATCTACTGTATGACGACCATCGTTCCGGGGCTCGTCAAAATCGGAAAGACCCGAACGGACCAGTTTGAGCAGCGGATGTATCAGCTGGAGAATAATGGCTATCGGAATATTGCGGGCTTGAAGAGACGGTTTGCCATAGAGGTGGCGGATTACGACGAAAAGGAGAGCCTGCTCCAGGATATTTTCAGCAAGAGCAATGTCCCCAACACGGAGTTGTTCGCCCTGGATGCGGACCTGGTGGTGCAGTTGCTGGCGTCCCTGGACGGAGAGCAGATTTATCCCAAGACCATCACGAAAGAGGAGTCGTTTGACATTGCTGCCGACGAGCGGCGGATGAATGCCGTCACGCGGTACACAGTGCCTGCCGGCATCTACTATTTGAGCACAAGAGGTGGGCAGGCCAGTATGCGGGTGGAGGGCAAGGAATTCATCGTTGAGCAGGGAAGCCACTGCCTGCCCTGCGAAAAGGATTGGATGCCGGAGGCGAGAAGAACGGCCGTGATCGAGGACGGCATCCTGCGGCGGGAGGTCGCTGCGGTTCTCCGACCACCGCCGGATGGGTCGTGCTGGGTCGCAGCAACAACGGCTGGACGGAGTGGAAGAACGCGGAGGGAAAGCCGATCACGGTTTACCGGACCTCCGCCGATTCCTAGGCACCGCGCGCGGGTTTTCAGGACCGCAGAGAAATCATCAACTGGATCAGTTTGCTTGGGAGAATGGCGCGGCCCCATGCTGGTATTGGATGTGTCCGGGAGACCCGAGAAGCCCTGCGGGGCATTGCCTGGCGGCCTGGAGGAGGGAGTCCAGTCCGGCCAGATCCCGATAGACGGCCAGGAAATCCGCCTCCACGCCGGTTTCTATAAGAAAGGTGGGGACCACCCGGCAGGGCAGCCCATTCCGCAGGCGCTGGCGAATCTCATCCGGAGTTCTCCTGCGGTGCGTGGGGTACATCAGGGGATAGAAATGGAAAATTTCAGGAAATATCGGCTGTTGCGGCAGTGGCGAAACGAATCTGCTGGGGCAGAGGCGCCGGTCAAAATTGGCACGGCCCTGCACGGAAAGCTGGATGGAATCGCAGAGATTCTGCCAGACAGATAGAAAAGAAGGTGGATGCTTTGGAACCGATGATCGGGAAAAAAGATATGACGGAGGAGGATATCAAACTCCACTTCATCACCCCCGCTGTGACCTCCAAGTGGAGCCGGGGCAAGATTACCATGGAGACGAAGATCACGGACGGCAAGATCCACCTGAAAGGCAATCTGGCCTCTCGGGAGAAGCCCAAGCGGGTGGATTATCTTCTGTATCTCAGCGCCAACAACCCCATTGCGGTCATTGAGGCCAAGGACAACCGCCACACCGTTTCCTACGGTCTCCAGCAGGCGATGGAGTATGCCAGGATGCTGGACCTGCCCTTTGCGTTCAGCTCCAACGGGGACGGCTTTGCGGAACACGATTTCCTCACTGGCATGGAGCGGGAATTCGGCCTGGATGAGTTTCCCACGGAGGCGGAGCTGACTGCCCGGTTCAAGCAGGAGTCGGGACTTAGCTCCGCACAGGAGATCGCCATCGATCAGCCCTACTACAGCAGTCAAAACACCTATCCGCCCCGGTACTACCAGCGGATCGCCATCAACCGGGCGGTGGACGCCATTGCCCGGGGACAGCAGCGGCTGCTGCTGGTGATGGCCACTGGAACCGGCAAGACCTACACCGCCTTTCAAATCGCCTACCGGCTTTTAAGGTGCGGCATGAAGCGCAAGGTGCTCTATCTGGCGGACCGCAATATTTTGGTGGATCAGTCCATCCAGCAGGACTTCGCCCCGCTGGAGAGGGTCATTCACAAGATTAACGTGTCCAAGGATGACCGGAGCACCATCACCTCCTACGAGGTGTACTTCTCCCTCTACCAGCAGCTGGTGGGAGACGATGACCGGGAGCATTTCAGCCAGCTGTTCTCCCCGGACTTCTTTGATCTTGTCATTGTGGATGAGTGCCACCGGGGTTCGGCCAAGGAGGAGGGCCGCTGGCGGCGGATTCTGGAGTACTTTTCCAACGCCACCCAGATCGGCATGACCGCCACGCCCAAGGAGACCAAGTATGTCTCCAATCTGAGCTATTTCGGCGAACCTGTCTACACCTACAGCCTGAAAGAGGGGATCGAGGACGGCTTCCTTGCCCCCTTTCAGGTCATCAACATCATGACCGACATCGGCGACGGCTGGCGCCCCCGGAAAGGCCAGCGGGATATCTACGGCAATGAGATTCCAGACCGGGTCTACACCAACAGAGACTACGACGATACCATCATCATAGAGGACCGCGTCCAGCAGGTGGCCGCAGAGATTACGAACTACCTCAAAAGCACAGACCGGATGGCGAAAACCATCGTCTTCTGCGCCAACGAGGATGCCGCCGAGCGGATGCGGGCGGCGCTGGTCAACCTCAACTCCGATATGGTGCGAAAGAATCCGGATTACGTGGTGCGGATCACCGGCAAAGACATCTACGGCAAGGGAAAACTGGACTATTTCCTCTCCGTTTCGGCCCCATACCCCGTGATTGCCACCACGTCCGAGCTGCTCTCTACCGGGGCCGACTGCAAGATGGTCAAGTTGATCGCATTGGACAAGATGATCGGCTCTATGACGGAGTTCAAGCAGATCATCGGCCGTGGTACCCGCCTGCGGGAAAAGGAGGGGAAGACTCACTTTGTGGTCATGGACTTTCGGAATGTGACCCGCCTGTTTGCTGATCCAGACTGGGATGGGCCGGTGGAAATCAACTCGAACTATGGAACGGGCCATTCGCAAAGGCCACAAAAGACGGACGGCGGGGATCCTCCCGCCGCCGACCCATCTGCCAGCCGGCTCACCCCGTTTGTGGATCGGAACGGCTGCAAAGTCACTGTCGTCCGCAGGACGGTCTCCATCTATGATGCAAACGGGAGCCTGCTCCGGCAGGAGAGCCTTGAGGACTATACCAGGGAGAAGCTTCGCGGCGAATATACCTCCCTGGATCATTTTGTCCGCCAGTGGAATGCTCAAGAGAAGAAAGAGAAGATCCGCGACCTGCTCCGGGAGTGGGGCGTGGATCTGGCAATGCTCAGAGCGGACCAGGATCTGGACGATGTGGATGACTTCGATTTTATCTGCCATGCGGCCTTTGGCGGAAAACTGCTGACCCGCCGGGAGCGGGCTGAGCATGTGAGGGAGCGGGACTTTTTCAGCAGGTACGGCGGCCCGGCTCGGGCAGTGCTGGAGGCCCTGCTGGACAAGTACATTACCACTGGCATCTATGAGATCGAGAGGATCGAGGTGCTGAAGCTGGACCCGTTTTTGAAGATGGGAAGGCCTGCCAAGATCGCCGGTTACTTCGGCGGGCGGGACGGCTATCTCAAGGCGGTCAGGGAATTGGAACGCGAAATCTATTTGGACGAGGATATATGATACATGAGCAATTTGACCGGATTCGTGAAACGGCTGCGGGATATCATGCGCAACGACGCCGGCATCAACGGCGACGCTCAGCGCATTGAGCAGATTGCCTGGATGCTGTTTTTGAAAGTATATGACGCCAAGGAGCAGGACTGGATGTGGGATGATGAGGGCTACGAATCCATCCTCCCGGAGCCCTGCCGCTGGGCCAACTGGGCACGCGACGACAAGTCCGGAAACGCCCTGACCGGCGATCAGCTGCTGAACTTTGTGAACAACATCCTGTTCCCGGTGCTGAAAGGGAACGACGTCAAGGACTCCAACGGAAGAGTCCTGGTGGAGGGCATCCGAGTGGATGCGAACACCCCCATTAAAAAGGCCGTCGTTCGGACCACCTTTGCCGACGCCAACCAGTACATGAAGGACGGTATTCTGCTGCGGCAGGTTCTCAATGTGATCGACGAGTTGGATCTGAGCGATTATGAGGAGAGCCACGCCTTCGGTGAAATCTACGAGACGATTTTGAAAGAGCTGCAGAGCGCGGGCTCTGCCGGCGAGTTCTACACACCCCGGGCGGTCACCGATTTCATGGCCCAAATGATTCAACCCCGGATCGGGGAGCAGATGGCCGACTTCGCCTGCGGCACCGGCGGTTTTCTGGTGAGCTGGCTCCAGGAGCTGCACAAGCAGGTCCAGACCACCGAGGACGAGGCGGCTTACAGCAATTCCATCTACGGCATGGAGAAAAAGCAGTTTCCCTATATGCTGTGCGTCACGAATCTGCTGCTGCATGACGTGGACAATCCCCGGGTATATCACGACAACAGCCTGCTCCACGATGTGCTGGACTACACCGCGTCGGACCAGTTTGATGTGGTGATGATGAATCCCCCTTACGGCGGCAGTGAGAAGGCGGATGTGAAGAACCACTTCCCGGCGGATCTGGCCAGCAGCGAGACGGCGGACCTGTTCCTGTCCGTCATCATGTACCGGCTGAAGGAGGGCGGCCGGGCGGCGGTGATCCTGCCGGACGGCCTCCTGTTCGGCACCGATAACGCCAAGCTGAATATCAAGCGGAAGCTGCTGTCCGAGTTCAACCTGCACACCATCATCCGGCTGCCGGGCAGCGTGTTCTCCCCCTATACCTCCATCACCACCAATATCCTGTTCTTTGACCGCACCGGCCCCACCCGGGAGACCTGGTACTATCGGCTGGATATTCCCGAGGGGTACAAGCATTTCAGCAAGACTAGGCCCATGAAGCTGGAGCACTTTGCCCCGGCAGTGGAGTGGTGGAACAACCGGACGGAGATCAGCGAGGGCGGCATTGACAGGGCGAAAAAGTTCCCGGTGGAGCAGCTCACCGGGGAACTGGGCTATAATCTGAATCAGTGCGGCTATCCCCACGAGGAGGAGGAGATCCTGGCTCCGCTGGACCTGATCCACCGCTACGCGGAGCAGCGCGCATCCCTGAACGCTGAGATCGACCGGGTGCTGGCTGAGATCACCGCCAAGCTGGGAGGGGATGCCCCATGACGCCCCAGGAACTGAAGAACAGTATTTTACAGCTTGCCATCCAGGGCGGGTTGGTGGAGCAGCGCCCAGAGGAGGGCACCGCTCAGGAGTTATACCGGCAGATTCAGGCGGAGCAGCAGCGGCTCATCCAAGAGAAGAAGCTCAAGAAGAAAAAGCCTCTGCCGGAGATCACCGAGGACGAGAAACCCTTTGAGATCCCAGAGAGCTGGATGTGGGTGCGGCACAACGACTTATTTGAAATCGTTGGGGGAAGCCAGCCCCCGAAATCCCAATTCAAAAGCCAGCCTCAGGCGGGTGATGTTCGGTTATATCAGATTCGGGATTACGGAGAGACACCGGTTCCGATATATGTAGCGAGAGAACTGGTTACCAAGTTCAGCAGGGAGGGGGATATTTTGCTGGCAAGGTATGGGGGCTCTATTGGAAAGGTCTTTTGGGCAAAAGATGGGGCATATAACGTTGCCATGGCAAAAGTATGTCCGCTTTATGAGACGGACTGGATATATAATCCATATATCTATTTTTTTTATTTGGCTCCCCTGTATCAGACGCTCGTAAAAAATAACTCGAGATCCGCGCAGTCTGGATTCAATCAAGAAGATTTTAACCGACTCCTGTTCCCGCTGCCGCCCTTTGCCGAGCAGCAGCGCATCGTAGCCAGAATCGAGGAGCTACGCCCATTGGTGGATCGCTACGAGGCGGCGTGGACCCAGCTGGAGGACTTCAACCGCCGCTTCCCAGAGGATATGAAGAAATCCATCCTCCAGCAGGCTGTCCAGGGAAAGCTGGTGGAGCAGCGCCCGGAGGAGGGTACCGCCCAAGAGCTGTATTGGCAGATTCAAGCGGAGAAACAGCGGCTTATTCAAGAGAAAAAGATCAAGAAAGAGAAGCCTCTGCCAGAGATCACGGTGGACGAAAAACCCTTTGAGATCCCAGAGAGCTGGATGTGGGTACGGCTCCGGGACATCGTATTTAATCGAGGACAAACCACTCCCAAGAGTCGGTTTTCCTACATTGATATTGGCTCCATTGACAACAAGCGGCAGGTTTTAAGCTGTGAAGAGAATCTAATCGAGGCAGATCAAGCGCCATCTCGAGCAAGGAAAATCGTGGAAAAAGGTGACATCCTTTACTCTACCGTCCGCCCATATCTGCACAATATGTGTATTGTAGACAGGAGCTTTTCCCATAAACCGATTGCAAGCACTGGCTTTGCCGTCTTAACTTGCCATGAGGGGCTTTTCAACAGGTATCTCTTTTATTATCTCATGGCGCCTTCATTTGATGGTTACGCCAATTCCAATGAAAATGCCAAAGGCGTTGCGTATCCAGCGATTAACGATGATCGGCTTTACCGCGCAGTGGTTCCCCTCCCGCCCCTCGCCGAGCAAAAGCGCATTGTGGCTCGCATAGAGGAACTGCTGCCCCTGTGCGAGCGGCTGAAGTGAGGCGTGAAACTTCCCCTCGAAAGCTCCCGGGTATGCTCGTATTTTCACACCCAGGGTCCCGTTTTACGGGTCCCTGGGTGTTTATATGTTTTCGGTGAGCGCTGGGCGAAAACTTGGGAATTGACAGTCTTGCCGGGAGCCGGTACACTGAACCTGTCAGAACCGCGCAAGCGGCAGCCTGGAGGTGAACGGCATGAGCAATCAGGAATATGAGAGAAAACACAAGGAGGACCGGCCGGTGGTGGCCCTCTGCTATGACTTCGACAAGACCCTGTCGCCGGATGACATGCAAGCCCAGGGCTATATCCAGGCCGTGGGATACGACGTGCCGGACTTCTGGCGGGAGTCCAACGGCCTGGCCGAGCGCAACGACATGGACCAGAACCTGGCCTACATGTACATGATGCAGGAGGCGGCCCAGGGCCAGGTGCTCTTCACCCGGAAGCAGCTGGAGGAGTACGGCGCCCAGGTCAGCCTCTTCCCCGGCGTGGAGAGCTGGTTCGAGCGGATTCGGGACTATGGACGGGAGCACGGCGTTATCGTGGAGCACTATATCATCTCCTCCGGCTTAAAGGAGATGATCGAGGGGACCTCCGTGGCCCGGGCGGGGGCCTTTGAGAAGATCTATGCCAGCTCCTTCTACTTCAACGAGCGGGGGGTGGCCGTCTGGCCGGCCCAGGTGGTGAACTACACCAACAAGACCCAGTTCCTGTTCCGGATCGAGAAGGGAGTTCTAGACGTCAACGACCCCGGGGTAAACGACTCCTTCTCGCCGGAGGAGATCCGGGTACCCTTCCGCAACATGATCTATCTGGGGGACAGCGACACGGACATCCCCTGCATGAAGCTGGTCAATACCTACGGCGGACACTCCATCGGCGTGTACAACGCGGAGACCCGGGACAAGGCCAGGGTTTACAAGATGATGCGGGACGGCCGCATCCGCTATTTTGTCCCCGCGGACTACTCCGAGGGAACGGAGCTGGATACCCTGGTCAAGGCCATCATTGACCGGACGGCGGCCAACGAGGCGCTGGAGGCACTCCATTACCAATACAAAAAGGACTGGATGGAGGCGGACCGCCGGAGCAGCGAACAGGAGCGGGAGAGAGGGGACCTGCTGATCGCCCTGGAGAACAGCAGCACCTTTGCCAGCACCCACGCGGTGATCCGGGACCTCCAGCGGGTGAACCGCTGGACGCCGGAGGAGCGGGAAACCCTGTGCAGGATCGCCGCAGAGAACAGCCAGGTATTTTACATCCTGGGAGACTGGGATGTGAGGCAGTTCTATCAGGGCATCTTGGGGGAGATGGAGTCCCTGACGCCGGAGGCCTGGAAGGTGCGGGAGCGGCTGGAGAGCGAGGGATAGGCGGCATGCGGATCATCATTTCCCCGGCCAAGAAGATGAACGCGGACCCGGACAGCCTGCCCTGGCGGGACCTGCCGCGGTTCCTTCCCCAGACGGAGCAGCTGCTGGCGGCGCTGCGGGGGATGACAGACAGCGAGCTGAAGCGGCTCTGGAGGTGCAATGATCAGATCGCCGCGCTGAATGTGGAGCGGCTGGCCCACATGGACCTGCGGCGGGGGCTGACACCGGCGGTGCTGGCCTATGAGGGTATCCAGTACCGCTACATGGCGCCCCAGGTGTTCACGGACCGGGAGTTTGCCTATGTGCAGGAGCATCTGCGCATCCTCTCCGGCTTTTACGGGGTCCTGCGCCCGCTGGACGGCGTGACGCCCTACCGGCTGGAGATGCAGGCAAGGCTGACGGTGGGGGAGGCCCGGGACCTCTACGGCTTCTGGGGTGACACCCTGGCCGGGAGCCTGTTTGACGAGACGGACTGTATCGTCAACCTGGCGTCCCGGGAGTACAGCCGCTGTGTGACCCGGTACCGCCGGCCGGGCATTCGGGTGCTGACCTGCGTATTCGGTGAGGAACAGGAGGGCCGGATCGTGGAGAGAGGAACAGCGTGCAAAATGGCCCGGGGCGAGATGGTCCGCTTCCTGGCGGAGCATCAGGCGGAGGAGCTGGAGGCCCTGCGGGCCTTTGCGCGGCTGGGCTACCGCTTCGACCCGGCCCGCTCCGACGGGGAGAGCTATGTGTTTGTGCGGCGCCCAAAGGAAGAGGGCGCCGGTCCCTGAGGGGGACGGCGTCCTCTGTGCGCCCATGCCGGCAGGGGCGCGCTGAATCGGTTCAGGCGGTTAGGTATTTGGCGGCAAAGCGCCGCGTCGGCTTATGGAACTGCTTTGCGGCTTTGTGGTCGGCCCCATCAGGCCGTCTCCTCTCCGCTGGAGGAGATGGCGGAGCACACGGTTTCCAGCAGGGAGCGGAGCTGTATCTGCTCCTCCATGGACAGGCGGGAGGCCGCCAGCAGATCGATCTGCCGGAAGATATCCTCGATCCGGCGGCTTACAGCTTCGCCTTTCGGGGTAAGGGAGACGTAGAGGGAGCGCCGGTCTCCGACCCGCTGTGTCCGCTGGATCAAGCCGTCCCGCTCCATCCGCAACAGGATGCTGCCCACCGTGGCCGGCTCAATCTCACAGGAGTCAGCGATCGCTTTCTGGTGAAGCTCTCCGCATTGCAGCAGACACTCCAGAATCTTGGGCTGCCCCGGGGACAGGCCCAGAGAGGCGGCCTCATGGGAGATCCGGCGGTTTACCTGGGTATATGTTTTCAGCAGCAGATGGTGGAGAGACTCCATGGCGTTGAACCTCCTTAATCATATGTGTGCTGATAATAACGCCTCTTATTATAGCGGAAACCGGAGGCCTGTCAAGGGCAACTTGGACCGGGGGGACTGTGCGTTCCAGGACGGAGCGCGCGGAAAAGGGAGCGCGGATCTCCGCGCTCCCTTTTTCACACCCATCAGCGGATATCGTATTTCCGAAGCAGCCGGGACGCCTTGGTTTGGGAGATCCCCAGAGCGTCCGCAATCTTATAGGAGCTGCCGTACTTTTGATAGGCCCGCCGCAGCAGCTTTTTCTCAAAGGCCTCCACGGACTGATCAAAGGGGATATCCTCCCCATGCCGGTCCGGTTCATCCGGGGGCTCCGTGCTCTGCAGCGGCGGGATATCCTCCGCCTGGATGCAGCTGTCGGCGGATGTGACCATGATCCGTTCGATGACATACTGCAGCTCCCGAACATTGCCGCTCCAGGTATGGCGCTTCAGAATTTCCTTGGCCTTGGGGGAGATGGTCTTGACAATCTGGTACTTTTGATTGTAATAGGAGAGGAAGTAGTCAATCAGCGGCTCGATGGCGTCCTTGCGCTCCCGCAGGGGCGGCATGTGGAATTCGATGACGCGCAGCCGGTAATACAGGTCCTCGCGAAAGAGCCCCTCCTCCACCTGCTTGCCCAGCTCCAGATTGGTAGCGGAGATGATCCGTACATCGGCGGTTTTCTGCTTCACGCCGCCCACGGGGAGATATGTTTTTTCCTGCACCAGCTGCAGGAACTTGCCCTGGAGGCCCAAGGGCAGGGAGCCGATTTCATCCAGAAACAGCGTGCCGCCGTTGGCGGTTTCCACCAGGCCGATCTTGCCTTTCTGACCCGCGCCGGTGAAGGCGCCGGAGACATAGCCAAACAGCTCGGACTCAATCAGATTCTCCGGGATGGAGGTACAGTTGATGGTGACGAAAGGGGCGCCGGCCCGCCGGCTGGAGGCGTGGATATATTTGGCCAGCATGGTTTTTCCAGTTCCGGACTCGCCGCTGATCAGGACGGTGGAGTCAAAATTGGAGATCCGGCGGATGGTTTCCAGGATTCCCCGCATCCGCCTGTCGGAGAGGATCATATTTTCGGGGGACTCCCGGCTCTCCTCCTGCCTGAGGGGAAGCGCGGATGCCGCCAGGGGAGTGATCAGCTCCAGGATCAGCTGCTCCTGATCCGCCTCCCCCAGCAGGCAGTAAGTGCGCTGATAGCCGGCGTAGACGTCCGTCTGCTGGGCCGGACCGCCCTTTTGCAGCTGCTCCGCGGCCGCCGGCAGGCGGGAAATCGTATAGTAATGCGGTCCGCCGGCTTTCAGATAAGGTCTTCCGGTCAAGTTGCCATCCGCGGCGCCAAAGGTGGTTTGAAAGGTAAGATTGCAGAATTGCAGTCGACCGTCCAGTGAGTGGAAAGCCACCGCAGAGGGAATGGTGTCCAACGCTTTTTTGAAGTAGCTCGTTTCTTGCTCCATAAATTCCTCCATACAGGCAGAGCATGTCTGTGCAACATTCGGGTTTTATGCTGGAAAAAGCCGCCGTTTTAAACGAAATTGCCACTGTACAACCAGGGGGTTTTGCAGTATCATAGGAACGGATTAGCCGTTTTTAATGAAGTAATGTGCTAATTCATCTTGCTCCATTTCACATCAAGGATGTTTGTCTATGACTTTCAGAGCGGAAATTGCCAACTACCAGGACGCGTTGATTCACGCGGTACAGGAATTGGTTCGGATCAAATCGGTTCATGAGCCGGCGCTCCCGGGGAAGCCCTTTGGAGAGGGGGTGGACCAGGCGCTGCGCTATGTGCTCTCCCTGGCGGAGTCCATGGGCTTTGCCACCCGGAATCTGGATGGCTACTGCGGCTACGCGGAGTATGGCGAGGGGGACCTGTACATTGGAGTCCTCTCCCACGTGGATGTCTGTCCGGAGGGGGAGATGTGGGGCGTGCCGCCCTACGGCGGCGTGATCCAGGATAACCGGATTTACGGCCGGGGTGCCCTGGACAACAAGGGGCCGCTGCTGGCAGCGCTCTACGCGCTGAAAATGGTGAAGGACTCCGGAAGAAAGCTGAACAAGAAGGTCCGCCTGATTGTCGGCACCGATGAACAGCGGTACTATCGGGATATGAAGTACTATCTCTCCAAGGAAAAGCCGCCCATCGCGGGGTTTACGCTGGATGGGCAGTTTCCCGTGGTGTATGCGGAAAAAGGACTGGCCATGGTGGAATTTACCGGGGACGTCCGGCAGGAGGGAAGCGAGTATATCCAGTCGATCCAGGGCGGCACGATGGAGAACACGGTCCCCGGCCACTGCAGGGCGATGCTGATTACCCAGAGGAAGAGCGAGATCGTCAAGCGGCTCTCCGACTTTTCCAAGGAGCGGCGGCACAACCTCCGCGCCAAGATTCTGGACGACGGCGTACTGCTGGAGGCTTTCGGCATGGAGACCCACAGTATCTCTCTGGAGCAGGGCATCAACGCCATCAGCGTCATGCTGGATTTCTTGGATGAGCTGCAATTCGGCTCCTTGGAGATGCGGAGGATCATCCATTTCCTCCGCACCCGTATCGGCTTTGAGATCTACGGCGACTCCCTGGGCATTGCCTATCAGGATGAGTTCTCCGGCAAACTGACGGTGAACCTGGGAATTCTCCGGTTTGACGGGGAGAAGATGAACGTCCGCCTGGACCTGCGCTATCCCGTTACCTGCCGATACGACCTGGCCTACGGCAGAATGCGGGAGCTCTTTGAGGAGCAGGGCTTTCAGCCGGTGGAAAACTCCTATTGGGACCCCACTTATTTTCCCCGGGAGCACTTCCTGATCCAGGCGCTCCTCAAGGCCTACCAGCGGGTGACCAAGGACAGGAGCGAGCCCACCTACAGCGGCAGCGGCAGCTATTCCAAGTCTATCCCCAACATTGCGGCATTCGGCGCGATTTTCCCCGGCGAGAGTTTGGCATGGCACCAGAAAAATGAGTATATTGAGATTGACAGCCTCCTGACGACCTGTAGAATTTATGCGGAGGCAATTTTGGAACTAGGATCATTATAACAGACAGACAAGTTAAAAACAACTTATTTTTGCAGGTTTTTTCACGAATAAGTTGTTTTTAACTTGTTTCGCACACTTGATAAGTTGATTTCGACTTAATTAAAAGTTTGGTAACAAAAAGCAATCGTTTTCGAGGTGTAAATATCCCGTTAAATCGCGAAAAAACGGAGGATTTGACTATTTTGTGAATGAATATGCGTTTTCGCAAAGTTGGCATAAAAATTGCTATAATATCAAAATGCATTTTGCAAAGGAGGAGAAAACCTGTGGAAAAAAAGAAATTCAAAATGCCATCTTCCTATGTCATCATCATGGCGATCGTCATCCTGGTGGCAATCCTCAGCTGGGTGCTGCCTGGCGGCGCCTATGACTATGTGGATCCGGAGGCCTCCACACTGGAGCCCATTGCGGGCACCTATCATGAGGTGGAGTCTCATCCCCAGGGCATCACTGAGGTGATCATGTCGCCCATCAACGGTTTCATGGACGCCGTGGACATCATCCTCTATACCCTGGTCATCGGCGGATTCCTGGCGGTGGTCATGAAGACCGGAGCCATTGACGCCGGCATCGGCGCCATCATCCGCAAGCTGAAGGGGCGGGAGCGGCTGCTGATTCCTGTCCTGATGCTGGTGTTCAGCATCGCGGGCGCCGCTTTCGGCATCGAGGAGGAAACCCTGCCGTTTTTCCCGGTACTGATCCCTGTTCTATTGGCGGCGGGCTATGACACCCTGGTGGGCCTGAGCATCATCAAGATGGGCGCAGCTCTGGGCGTCATGGGCTCCATCGCAAACCCCTTTGCCGTGGCCATTGCCAGCCGCTTTGCCGGCATCTCCATGACGGACGGCATCGCCATCCGGCTGGTGCTGCTGGCCATCTACATCCCCGCCGGCATCATCTTCACCATGCGCTACGCGGAGAAGGTGCGCAAGGACCCCACCAAGTCCCTGGTGTACGCGCAGGCGGAGGAGAACAAGAAGTTCTTCCTCAAGAGCGGCAGCGATCTGGACAACATGCCGGAGCTCACCGGCAAGCGCAAGCTGATCCTGCTGGTCTTCGGCATCTCTTTCCTGATCATGATCTGGGGCGTGCTGTCCTGGGCGGACCTGGGCATCACCATTTGGCCCACCATGGGCTGGTGGTTCCCGGAGCTGTGCGGCGTGTTCCTGACGGCCAGCGTGATCGTGGCCATCATTGCCCGCATGAGCTCGGATGATTTCATCGACACGTTCCTGAACGGCGCCAAGGACCTGATGGGCGTGGCCGTGATCATCGGCGTGGCCCGCGGCGTCAGCATCGTCATGAACGACGCCCAGATCACCGACACGATCCTGCACTTCGGCGAGAGCCTGTTGGTCAACACCTCCAGCGTGCTGTTCACCGTTGCCACCTATCTCATCTATCTGGTGCTGTCTTTCTTCGTGCCCTCTTCCTCCGGGCTGGCCACGCTGTCCATGGGCATCATGGCGCCCTTGGCCGACTTTGCCGGCGTGGGCCGGGAGCTGGTGGTCATCGCCTATGCCGCGGCGAACTCCATGCTGGCGCTGGTGGCTCCCACCTGCGGATTGCTGATGGGCGTGCTGGAGATGACCCGTACCTCCTACATTACCTGGATGAAGTTCGTGGGCAAGTTCCTGCTGCTGATCGCTCTGATCACGATCGTGGTTCTGTCCGGCGCGACGATCCTGCTGTACTGATCGATTTTCATGGCTTTCTGTAGTTCCTGTAGCGGTTATAAGGAGGTAAAAATCATGGAATCCAGAATTCTGGCCAATGTTGAGCCTGCGGAAGTTTTCCATTACTTTGAGGACCTGACCCGGATTCCCCGGGAGTCCGGCAACGAGGCGGCTGTGTGCGCCTATCTGGTGGAATTTGCCAAGGCCCACGGCCTGGAGTATCAGACTGACGACACCCACAACATCATCATGCGCAAGCCCGCCGGAAAGGGCTGCGAGGGCAAGCCCGGCGTGATCCTGCAGGCCCATATGGACATGGTCTGCGAAAAGAACGCCGGTGTAACGCACGACTTCGCCAAGGACCCCATCTCCTTTGAGATCGAGGGAGACAAGATCATCGCCAAGGAGACCACCCTGGGCGCGGATGACGGCATCGGTGTGGCGCTGGCTCTGGCGGTGCTGGCGGATGAGAGCCGGGCCTATCCCCCCTTGGAGTTCGTCTGCACTGCGGACGAGGAGCGGGGCATGACCGGCGTGGAGGCCTTTGACGGCAATCTGATCCAGGGCAGCGTTCTGATCAACCTGGACTCCGATGATGAGGGTATCTTCATCATCGGCTGCGCGGGCGGACCCGTGGTCAAGGTGTTCCTGCCCATCGCCTGGGAGGCGGCCCCTGCCGGTGCCAGCTGCCTGAAGATCAGCGTCAAGGGCTTGCTGGGCGGCCACTCCGGCGAGGACATCCACCGGAACCGGGCCAACTCCATCAAGCTGCTGACCCGTATCCTCTGCAACATCAAGGAGTCCGTGGACTTCGCCCTGGTGGACTACATGGGCGGCCTGAAGTACAACGCCATCCCCCGGGAGGCGGAGGCTGTCATCGCCGTCCCCGCCGACGCCGCGGCCCAGGTGGAGCAGATGGTGGCCGACTATCAGACGATGGTGGCCAAGGAGTACCGCTTCTCCGACCCGGATATCGCCATTACCTGCACGCCGGCCGACGCTGCGGAGCGGGCGCTGGCTCCGGCCAGCCGGGACAGCCTGCTGAACTACCTCTACTTCACCCAGAGCGGCATCGTTCGGATGAATCCCGAGTTCCCCACCATCGTGGAGAGCTCCGTCAGCCTGGGCGTGGTCCGGCTGGAGGACAGCCAGGCCGTGATCCAGGTCATGACCCGGAGCTCCGTCAAGAGCATGTACGAGGAGATGTTCAATCACATCCGCCGCTTGACGGAGCTGTACGGCGCCACCTATCAGGTGATGTCCTGCTGCCCGGAGTGGGAGTACGACCCCGACTCCAATGTGAAGAAGCTCTGCGGCCAGCTGTACCAGGAGATGTACGGCCGGGAGCCCCAGTACATGATCCTCCACGCCGGCCTGGAGTGCGGCGAGCTGGGGGAGAAGGTGCCTCGGAAGCTGGATATGATCTCCATGGGACCCGACGTGCGCAACCTGCACTCTCCCGGCGAGTATGTTACCATCTCCTCCACCCAGGAGATCTGGAAGTTCCTGCGGGAGCTGCTCACCCGTCTGTGAGCGATCCTCCGCGGAAGCCCAGGACCCCTGGGAATGCAAAAAGAGTCCGGAAGCCCAAACGGCTTCCGGACTCTTTTTTTACCTGCGGAAAAAAGGGCGGACGGTGCACGCACCGTCCGCCCCTGCGGGAATTCTGAAAAGAGATTACTTGTTGTCGCCGGGGCCGTACAGGGCGGGGATCTCCACTTCCTTGTTGAAGCAGTACTCGGGAGTGGGGAACGCGCCGCTGAGGGTCTCCTCGTGGAAGCGGTTGAGGCCCTTGACCATCTCCTCGCGGATGTTGGCGAAGTGCTTGACGAACTTGGGCTTGAAGTCGCCGTACATGGCCAGCAGATCCTGGGTCACCAGCACCTGGCAGTCCACATAGGGGCCGGCGCCGATGCCGAGGATGGGCACCCGGACCTCCTCGTGCATGGCCTTGGCCACCACGCTGGGCACACACTCCACCACGATGGCGAACGCGCCGGCGTCCTGCAGGGCCTTGGCATCCTCGATCAGCTTGCGGGCAGACTCGGGAGTGCCGCCCTGGACCTTGAAGCCGCCGAAAGAGGTAGCGGTCTGGGGGGTCATGCCGATGTGTCCCATGACGTTGATGCCGGCGTCCACCATGGCCCGGATGGTGGGAGCCATGTTCGCGCCGCCCTCCAGCTTCACGCAGTCGCACAGGGTCTCCTTGGTGATGCGGTTAGCGGTCTCGATGGCCTGCTCCTTGCTGACGTTGTAGGAGCCGAACGGCATATCGCCGATGATGAAAGTGTTGGGAGCGCCTTTGACCACGGGCTTGATGTGGTGGATCATGTCGTCCACGGTGACGGGCACGGTGGTGTTGTAGCCCAGCATGATCATGCCCAGGGAGTCGCCCACCAGGATGATCTCGCAGTCGCTCTCGTCAACAATCGTGGCGGTGGTGTAGTCATAGGCCGTCACGAAAGAGAACTTGCGGCCCTCGTCCTTGTACTTCTGGAAATCCAGGATTGTCATCTTTTTCTTGTTGCCCATTGTAAAGCACCTCTTTCATCAAATTTTGAGTTTCCTGTTACAACTTGGCTGCGTGGTATGACCACTTGATGTTAACTATCATACTCAATCCCCGCGGAAAAGTCAAGGCGTTTTTGGGAAAAACATCAAAATTTTTTCGCGATTTCACAGAGAAATCGGCGAAACCGTTTATTTACTGCCGCTGGACGTCCTCCAGGGCCTGGAGCATGTGGTAGCGCATGGCCAGGTTGGCGCCTTTTCCGTCCCGCATCTTCAGAAACCGGGCAATGCTCAGATGGCTCTTTCTGGCGTTTTGCTCCATCTGCCGGGAGAGGCGCGGGTACTCCCCGATGGCCGCGCCGAAGTAGACCCAGTCGTGGAGAGCGGGCAGTACCCGTCCCATGACAGCGCTGTGGGTGGCTGCCGCCAGGGCGGAGTGGAATTCCTGGTCCAGCTCCATGAAAGAGTAGGAGAAAGTGTTCTCCTGGTTCTGCTGAGTACCGGCCTTGATCAGGTCGCTCTGCTGCCGGGCCAGCTCCTCCAAGGCATCCAGCTCTTCGTCTGTGGCGTTTTTTGCAACCAGCTCCATGGCCTCGGACTCCACGATCAGACGGACCTGGTACCAGTCCTCCAGGAGTTTTTTCTTGTCCTCGGCAAAGGCGAAACCAAAGGGATCGTCCACTCTTCCGGGAGTTTCGGAGACAAAGGTGCCCACGCCCCGGCGGATCACCAGGACGCCGCTGGCGACCAGGGTCTTGATGGCCTCCCGCAGGGAGGTGCGGCTGACGCCCATTTCCAGGGCAAGACTCCGCTCGTCCGGCAGCCGGTCACCCGGGCTGAAGCGGTGCTGCTTGAAAATCATGTCGCGCAGCTGCGCGGCGATCTGCTCGGAAAGCGGCTTGGCGGAGCCGCCGGTTCCGTTGGAAAGATTCACATCAATCACTCCTAGACAGGGCTTTTTTTCCCTATGATTATAACGGATAGCCGGGATTTCGTCAATCTTTCGCGGGAAAATGAAGCTTCTGTGGGGGAGCGGGGACTTTCTTAGAAAACCCGCTTGACATCTGAGGAGCGATTTTATATAATGGACAAAACAGGTCAGACCACATAAATGTGGGCGCGTTGTATGACATCCCTGCGGAACCACGGGTAGGACCTCTCCGGCGGACAGACCGGAGGGGAGCGAACAGAACAGTGCAATCGGAGACAAATAATTTGTAAAAGGAGAACGAGAGCATGAGTTTCAAGACTGACATCGAGATCGCCCAGGAATCCACCCCGCTGAAGATCACCGAGGTAGCGAAGAGCTGCGGTATCGACGAGAAGTACGTCGAGCAGTACGGCAACTACAAGGCGAAGATCGACTATCGGATGCTGAAGGATCTGGCGGACAAGCCCGACGGCAAGCTGATCCTGGTGACCGCCATTACCCCCACCCCCGCGGGCGAGGGCAAGACCACCACCTCCGTGGGCCTGGCGG
The DNA here is from genome assembly GCA_904393855.1 of uncultured Oscillibacter sp. Classification (GTDB taxonomy): domain Bacteria; phylum Bacillota; class Clostridia; order Oscillospirales; family Oscillospiraceae; genus Oscillibacter. Next base: position 20,277 of record CAJFNE010000007.1, read on the forward strand.
ACGGCCTGCGCAAGATCGGCAAGAACGCGGTTGTGGCCCTGCGGGAGCCCTCCCTGGGCCCCGTGTTCGGCGTGAAGGGCGGCGCCGCCGGCGGCGGCTATGCCCAGGTGGTGCCCATGGAGGACATCAACCTGCACTTCACCGGCGACTTCCATGCCATCGGCGCCGCCAACAACCTGCTGGCCGCCATGCTGGACAACCACATTCAGCAGGGCAACGCGCTGGGGATCGACGTCAAGCAGATCACCTGGAAGCGCGCCGTGGATATGAATGACCGGCAGCTGCGCCACATTGTGGACGGTCTGGGCGGCAAGGCCCAGGGCGTGCCCCGGGAGGATGGCTTCGAGATCACCGTGGCCAGCGAGATCATGGCTGTGCTGTGTCTGGCCAGCGACATCACGGACCTGAAGGCCCGCCTGGCCCGGATGATCGTGGCCTATACATACGACGGCAAGCCCGTCACCGCCCATGACCTGAAGGCCGAGGGCGCCATGGCCGCCCTGCTGAAGGATGCCCTGAAGCCCAACCTGGTGCAGACCCTGGAGCACACCCCCGCCTTCATCCACGGCGGCCCCTTTGCCAACATCGCCCACGGCTGCAACTCCGTCACCGCCACCCGCATGGCCCTGAAGATCGGCGACTACGCCGTGACCGAGGCCGGCTTCGCCGCGGACCTGGGCGCTGAGAAGTTCATCGACATCAAGTGCCGCATGGCGGGCCTCAAGCCCTCCGCGGTGGTGATCGTGGCCACCGTCCGCGCTCTGAAGTATCACGGCGGCGTGGCCAAGGCGGACCTGAACAACGAGAACCTGGAGGCTCTGGAGAAGGGCCTGCCCAACCTGCTGCAGCACGTGAACAACGTGAAGAACGTCTACGGCCTGCCCTGCGTGGTGGCCATCAACGCCTTCCCCACCGACACGAAGGCCGAGCTGGACCTGGTGGAGAAGAAGTGCAATGAGCTGGGCGTGAACGTGGCCCTCAGCGAGGTTTGGGCCAAGGGCGGCGAGGGCGGCAAGGCCCTGGCCGAGGAGGTCGTCCGCCTGTGCGAGCAGCCCAACAACTTCAGCTTCACCTATGATCTGGACTGCTCCATCGAGGAGAAGCTGGACACCATCTGCAAGCGGGTGTATCACGCCGACGGCGTGGCGCTGACGGCTAATGCCAAGAAGCAGGCCCAGCAGCTCACCGACCTGGGCTTCGGGAACCTCCCCATCTGCATGGCCAAGACCCAGTACAGCTTCTCCGACGATGCCAGCCTGCTGGGCGCGCCCAAGGGCTTCACTGTCACGGTACGGAACCTGAAGGTCTCTGCCGGCGCCGGCTTCATCGTGGCCCTCACCGGCGACATCATGACCATGCCGGGCCTTCCCAAGGTTCCCTCCGCCGAGAAGATCGACGTGGACGAGGACGGAAAGATCAGCGGTCTGTTCTAATTTCCGCTCCCCCATGGAGCCGCGTGGGCAGGTGCACAGCGTGCACCCGCCGCGCAGGCGGCGTCCAAGCGTTTTGCTGCAGGCAAAACCTTGGGGAGGCTGGCTCTGCCTGGCCGAGCGGCGTGAAATGGGGGCCCCCGCCGCGCAATGCGCGGCGGGGA
>CAJFNE010000008.1 GCA_904393855.1 uncultured Oscillibacter sp.
GCGGAGGAGGGCGACCCGGACAAGGCCATCTACCACTCCGTGTTCATCACCAACAGCGCCAACGACGACATCAACTCCATCCAGGACATCAAGGGCCGCACCATGGCCTTCGTAGACCCTGACTCCACCTCCGGCAACCTGGTGCCCACCGCTGAGATCATCCAGGCCTTCCCCGACGACAACCTGAACTCCGATCTGCTCCACACCAACGGCGACTTCTTTGAGGCAGTGAGCTTCTCCGGCTCCCACCAGGCCGGTCTGCAGGCGGTGGTGAAGGGCGACGTGGACGTAGCCCCCATCTCCGACCAGATCCTGGCCAGCGAAATTGCCAACGGCAACGCCAACGAGGGCGATGTGAAGATCATCCACGAGTCCGGCGCCATTCCCGCCGAGGCCATGGTGGTGGCGGAGCACGTGGATCAGGAGACCCGGGACAAGCTCACAGAGTTCCTGACCTCCTACGACAACGAGCAGTACTTCACCGACGTGATCAAGGTGCCCGGTGCCCGGTTCATCGAGTGCGACATGAGCGACTACCAGGAGATTATCGAGCTCAACAAGATCATCAACGAATTTTAAGCGCAAACCGGGCGTGAGGAGAACGTACATGGAACCGATTTTGAAATTTGACAACGTATCCAAGCACTATCCCAATGGCGTTCATGCCCTCAAGGGGGTGTCCTTTGCAATCCGCGAGGGGGAGTTCGTCTCCGTCATCGGGCCCTCCGGGTCGGGCAAATCCACCCTCCTGCGCGCCATCAACCGGCTGATCCCCATCAGCGGCGGCACCGTCTGGCTGGATGGCCAGGCGGTTTCCGCCCTGCGCGGGAGGAGCCTGCGGCAGCTGCGGCGCAAGGTGGGGATGATTTTCCAGAACTACAACCTGGTCTACAGCCTGTCCGTGCTGCAAAACGTGCTCCACGGTCGGCTGGGGTACATGAGCGGCGTGAAGGGCGTGCTCGGCCTGTACAGCGAGGCCGATAAACAGGAGGGGCTGGACCTGCTGGCGGAGCTGGGCCTGGCGGACTTCGCCTACAACCGGGCCAGCGACCTCTCCGGCGGTCAGAAGCAGCGGGTGGGGATCGCCCGGGCCATCATGCAGGGGCCGAAGCTCCTGCTGTGCGACGAGCCCATCGCCTCCCTGGACCCCTCCAGCGCCAAGACGATCATGGATCTGCTCCGGGACATGGCCCGCAGGCGGAACATCGCCTGCATCGTCAACCTCCACCAGCTGGACGTGGCGCTGAAGTACTCCACCCGGATCATCGGTCTGTCCAAGGGCGAGGTGGTATTTGATGGTCCCCCGGAGCGGCTGGACGACGCCACCATCGAGCGGATCTACGGCACGTCCCGGGAAAACCTGATGATGGGAGGGAATTGCGATGACCCAGCGGATACCGCTGATTGCGCGTGATCTCAAGCGCCTCTACACCGGCTTCCTCATCGCGGCGGCGGCGCTGTTCGTCCTCTGCAGCTTCCTGACGGAGTTCAATGTCATGACGCTCATCGCCAACGGCGACGCCTTCTGGGAGTTCATCACCGAGGACTTTCTGCCCCCCGCCCTGCCCAGGGCCAGCCGGATTCCGGGGGTGCTGGACAGCGTGGTGGTGACGCTGGCCCTGGCCATGTCCTCCACCACCGTCGCCGCCATCCTGGCCTTCTTCGTTTCCCTGTTCGGCAGCGAGAAGGTGTCCCCTTTCCCCCGGTTCGCCAAGGTGGTGCGGGGCTTTGCCACGTTCCTGCGGAACATTCCCGCCCTGGTGTGGGCCTTCATCCTGTTCTCCTCCCTGGGCATCGGCACCGGCGTGGGGTTCGTGGCCCTGTGCATCACCAGCTTCGCCTTCATGGTGCGGGCCTTCGTGGAGACCATGGAGGACGTGTCCCAGGACTGCGTGGAGAGCCTGCAGGCGGTGGGGGCCACCTTCCCCCAGCGGGTGTCCCAGGCCATCCTGCCCTCCTGCCTCAGCGGCTTCCTCTCCTGGTACCTCTACTGTGTGGAGGTGAATATCCGGGCGTCCACCATCGTGGGCATGGTGGGCGGCGGCGGTGTGGGCCTGACCCTGTTCTCCTACATCAAGAGCTTTCAGTATGACATCGCGCTGAGCATCATCCTGCTGGTGGCCGCCATGGTCATTGTGGTGGATCAGATCACCGGCAAACTCCGGAAGGAGCTGTTGAAATGAATGTGGATCTGACACGAGAATATCCCATGTCCCAGAGCCGGGCGGAGAAGCGGGAGCGCGGGAAGAGCCGCATCCCGGTGAAGTGCCGCCAGCGGAACCGCTTCATCCCGGGCTTTCTCATCGGCGTGGCGGCGCTGTCGGTGCTGAGCCTGCTGTATCTGGGGATCGACTGGGGGAAAATGTTCTCCCGGGTGCCGGACATCGGCCTGGTCTTCTGGGATCTGGCGCACCTGGACTTCTCCAACATGGACCTGATCCTCTCCTCCCTGGTGGAGACCATCTCCATCGCGGTGCTGTCCCTGCTGTACAGCCTGATCCTGGGTGTGGTGTTCGGGATGTTCGCCGCCCGGAACGTCTTTCGCGTCCCGCTGCTCTCCGTGGCGACCCAGTCCTTCTTCACCTTCCTGCGGGCGGTGCCCACGCCGGTGTGGGTGCTCCTCATGCTGGTGTGCCTGGGGATGGGCCCGGAGGCCGGCGTGGCGGGGCTGTGCGTCCACACCACCGCCTTCTTCACCAAATCCTTCGCCCAGAGCTTTGAGAGCATCCCGGACGAGACCATCGAGGCCCTGGAGGTCACCGGCGCGGGCCGGCTGAGCATCTTCTGCAACGCCATCCTGCCGGCCGCCCTGTCCCAGATCGTGGCCTGGGCGGGGATGCGGCTGGAGACCAACTTCTCTGAGTGCGCCATCCTGGGCATGGTGGGCGCCGGCGGTATCGGCTATGTGATTTCCAACAGCCTGCAGGGGTATGACTACGGCACCGCCGGCGTGGCGATCCTGCTGGTGTTCCTGGTGGCCTACTGCATTGAGCGCGTCTTTGTGCGCATCAAAAAGAAGTTCTCCTGACTCCTTCCGTCCGGCGGCAGCGGACTTATTGTCAGGGCCTGTCCCCTGTCCGTGCCGCCGCCAGGAGATACAGAAAATTGCAGCGAGTTTCCGGGGATGTTCCTCCCGGAAACTCGCTGCTTTTGGGGATCATGCGTTCTTTGGATGACAAACTCCAACAGATCTCAGGGGAGCTCCCGCGTGGAGTCGCCGGGTTTCCAGAGGAGAGCGCGCTCCGCATCCGCTCTTTCCATGACGCTGTGCCGCCCGGAGGCGGGAGTGCCTCCCGATCTCCACGTGCGCGTCGGTTTGCGGAAAGTCGAACAGCGGTGGGGAGACTCCCCGCCGCTGCAAGGCTTAAAACAGCATGGCCAGCGTGCCCGCCACGATGAGGAGCAGACCGGTCCCGGACCGGGCCGTGAGCCGCTCGTGGAATACCAGGCCGGAAAAAGCCACCGTCACCAGGATGCTCAGCTTGTCAATGGGAACCACCACGCTGGCAAGCCCGTCCTGCAGGGCCCGGTAATAGCACAGCCAGGAGGCCCCGGTGGCGATTCCGGACAGGCAGATGAAGCCCAGCTCCCGCCAGTCCACCTGCCGCACCGCTCCCGCCTTTCCGGTCACCAGCACCATGACCCAGGCCATCACCAGCACGACACCTGTGCGAATGGCGGTGCCCAGATTGGACTCTACGCCCTGGATGCCGATTTTTCCCAGAATCGACGTGAGGCTGGCAAATATCGCCGAGCCGAAGGCGTAGAGCATCCAGCCCATTCCCTGGGAAACATGCTCCTCCGCCTGCGGCTTCTTTTCGATCATCAGGAACGTGCCAATGCCGATCAGCACCACGCCCACCCCCTGGAACAGCCCGATAGGTTCCCCCAAAAACAAAAACGCCAGCAGGATCGTGAGGATGGTGCTGGACTTGTCAATGGGCACCACCTTGTTGATGTCACTGATCTGGAGGGCCCTGAAATAGCACAGCCAGGAGGCCCCGGTGGCCAGCCCCGAGAGGATCAGGAAGAGAAGCGTCCTCCCATCCAGGTCCCGCATCTGCCCCTGGGAGCCGGCCACAAACACCATGGCCCAGGCAAACACCAGGACCACGATGGTCCGAATAGCCGTGGCCACGGTGGAGTCCGTTTTTCGGATGCCGCACTTGGCCAAAATGGCCGTCACGCCGGCAAAGAACGCGGACCCTGCCGCAAACAAAACCCACATACGCTTACCTCCTTGATGGCCCCTTGCATCGGTCGCCTGCACCCCCATACCATCTGGATATACCGGGAATGCCTGGGGCCCCGATTGATTTTCTCCCGGCCGAGCTCCATGTCCAGACGGCGCATAAGGAAGCGCGGCAGCTCATGCCCCTGATTTTTCAGCTCCGCTTCCCTGCTGTCTCCCCACAGCCGCTATCATAGCACAAATGCTGCCGCGATGGTTAAAACTGGAGATAAACTCGACCGAAATCCCGCTGGTCCCGGCGCGTGGGCGGCGGGTGCGCCGCGGGCCTCACGGCACCAGCCCCCAAACTGTTTTTGGCAGTCTGGGGGCATCACTCTTTTTTACGAACGGCTCCCGCCTGATGACGCAGGGAATTTCACATCCTCCACTTCCAGCGCTTCCGCCACCGTCTCCAGCAGAGACCGGATGGGCAGCCGCTGGGGGCAGTTCTTCTCACACAGGCCGCAGCGGATGCAGTCGGAGGCCTTTCCGTGGGTCTGGGTGAGATTGGCATAGTATACCCTCTGGTTTGCGGTGTAACCGGGATTCTTCATCCGCTTCATGTTGTTGTACAGGCCGAAGTAGTCGGGAATGGCGATCTGCTTGGGGCACTCCGTGGTGTAGTAGCGGCAGTTGGTGCAGGCAATCTCGGCCTTAGCATGGATGCTTCCCGCCACCTGCTCCAGCAGGCGGATCTCGTCAGAAGAAAGCGGCTCAAACCGCTCCATATAGCCGATGTTGTCCTCCAGCTGCGCCGGGGCGCTCATGCCGCAGAGGACGGTCAAAACCCCGTCCAGCCCCGCAGCGAACCGGATGGCCCAGGAGGCCAAACTGGCGGATGGATTTGCCTGCCGCAGCAGGGCGGCCTCCTCTTGCTGAAAGGGACCGGCAAATACCCCCCTCTCCGCCGGTCCAGATGCTTGTGCATCCCGATGGTAAAAGGCAGGTTCCGCTCGAACTCCGCCGCGGCAGAGGGGCGCCCATGTCCGGTCGGAGTTGTTCCCCCATATTGACAGTCTGGCCGAGTACGACATGATCTTCCTGTGCTATCCCATCTGACGGACCGAAGTCCCCGCCAAAATCTCCACGTTCCTGGCCTCCTACGACTGTGGTGGGAAGATCACGGCCCCTTTCTGCATCAACTCCTACAGCCCCATTGACAACAGCCTGCATATCTTTGCGAATTGGGTCCCCAATGCGGTACAGGTCCCATCTCCAGATAGGGGGGCAATCACCGCCCTGAAATCGTGCAGTTTCAAAATCGTTGAACTTCTGTTCATTTCCAGTTTAACAATGGACGGTAGACTCAATATTTGACGACGCTGGACATTCCCTGGCAGATCAGCTTGGTGGACAGCTCAATCACCTCGTCCAGCGAGAGCTTTTTGCCGTCCGCCACCCACTGGCGGTAGAGCGTGGCCGTGATGCTGCCGTAATAGGCGAAGATGATATTTTCGGACGCCTCATCCATCCCAAAGGCCCCCCGGTTCATCAGCTTCCGGTGGCCCATGATCTGATGGTTGATCCGGTCATAGAGGAACCGGTAGCTGCCGCTGCACAGCAGCCGGTCCTGGAGGGGGGACTGGGTGGACATGTACTCAAAGAACACCCGGATCATCCGGCGGATATCCGCCATCCTGGTATAGGACACCTGCTTTTCGATGAACTCCCCGGCAATCTCGTCCTGGAGCTCCCGCAGCAGCGCATCCAGGGAGTCGTAGTGCAGGTAAAAGGTATTCCGGTTGATCATGGCCCGCTGGGTCAGCTCCTTGATGGTGATGTCCGGATAGTCCATCTCCATGATCATGGAGCAAAAGGCGTCCCGGATGGCCTTCCGGGTGCGGATCACCCGCAGGTCGGTTTTTTTCTGTTCCATCAGCTGGCCCTCCTTGAACTTTTTGTGACTTCCTGGGCATTTTCCTCGGAAACGCCGCATAACAGGCAGAACAGCCGGGGCCTCCCATTGTTTTCTGTTATGCTCCCGCATTATAATATGCATAAGCCTATTAAAAAGCACAAGTCGATTATATGGCATGTATGGAGGTATGTCAAGTGCGGAGCGTGAAGAACCATGGGTAAAAGCCTGATCGTCTACTATTCCATGGACGGCAACACCAGGCAGATCGCGGAGCGTATCCAGGCGGAGACCGGCTTTCCCCTGATCCAGTTGGAAACGGCGGAACCCTACACGGGAACCGACGCGGAGATCGTCGCCCAGGGGCAGGAGGAGGTCAACCGGAGCTATCAGCCGCCGTTGAAGCCCCTGGGTGTGGACCTGGAGGCATACGACACCTTTCTGGTGGGGACCCCCACCTGGTGGTACACCATGTCCTCCCCGATCCTCAGCTTTCTCCACCTGGTGGATTGGCGGGGAAAGACGCTGGTCCCGTTCCAGACCCATGCAGGCTGGCCCGGACACTGCCTGGAGGACATGGCGCGTGTCTGCCGGGGCGCGGAGGTGCGGTATCCCAAGAAGATCCACTTCAGCCCCCAGCAGTTTGGAAAGCTGGTGACGCCCCAGGGCGAAGTGGACGCATGGATCGCGGAACTGAAAATATTGTAAGAGGCGAATTGATATGTTATTTTATTTTACAGGGACGGGCAACAGCCTATACGCGGCCAAAGGGATCGAGCCCGATCCCATCAGCATCCCCCAGGCCACGCGCCGGGAACCGCTGGAGTTCACGGCAGACGCCATCGGGATCGTGTGCCCGGTCTACGGGCACGAGGTCCCGCAGATGGTGCGGGAGTTCCTGCGGAAAAGCAAGTTCCACACGGACTACTTCTACATGGTCCTGACCTATGGCAACCGCCACGGCGGGGCGGCGGAGCTGGCGCAAAAGCTCTGCCAGGGCTGCGGCATCCAGCCCGCCTACATCAATGTTCTGCTGATGGTGGACAACTGGCTGCCCGCCTTCGATATGGACGAGCAGAGGGTGCTGGACAAGGGCGTGGAGGTCCACCTGAAGCAGATCGCGGCGGATATCACAGCCCGGAAGCGGTGGATCGCTCCGGTGACGGATACGGACCGGGCGGCCCACCAGGAGTTTTTGAGCCGGATGGCGCAGCTGCCCCCGGACGCCTGGCAGCACCTGATCCGGGTGACGGACCGCTGCATCGGATGCGGCATCTGTGAAAAGGTCTGCCCCTCCGCCTCCATCCGGGTGGTGGACGGGAGGGCGGTGCACACCCCCGGGAACTGCCAGACCTGTCTGGCCTGCGTCCACAACTGCCCACAGAAAGCCATCGGCCTGACCGTGCCGGAGAAGAATCCCAGCGCCCGGTACCGCAACGAGCACATCCAGCTGGCGGAGCTGATCCGCGCCAACCAGCAAGTATGATGGCACCTAGCGTCTCCTGGAAAGGGGCGCAAAGCGGTCCGTTTTCCACCGACCGCTTTGCGCCCCGCTCATGACCGCTCCCAGAGCCAGAACGCCATCCGAAAAGAGGGACCCCCGTGAATCCATATCGAAGTCTGATTTCCAATACCGTCCTGTTTGGCATCAGCACCTTTGGAGCCCGGTTCCTGACCTTTCTGCTGACGCCTTTTTACACCCGGGTCCTCTCCAGCGCGGAGTACGGCGTGACGGACCTGCTGCTCCAGACCGGCAACCTCATCATCCCCATCGCCTCGGTGGGCATCGCCAACGCCGTGATCCGGTATGGGTTGGAGCGGACCAGCAATCAGCGGAGCGTCTTCACCACCGGCCTGCTGGTCACACTGGCCGGCTTTTTCCTGCTGCTTCTGGCGGCGCCGCTGCTGGATCAGATTCCATTCCTCTCCGGCTACCTGTGGCTGGTGCTACTCTATGTACTGGCGGCCAACATCCACTCCGTCTGCAATCAGTTTGCCCGGACCATGGGCCACATCCGTCTCTTTGCGTTGGACGGCATTTTGCGGACGGTGCTTACCATCGTGTTCAACATCCTGCTGCTGGCGGTGTTCCCCCTGGGGGTCACCGGCTATATCCTGGCCAACGTGCTGGCGGACGGCATCACCACCGTGTTCATGTTTTTGCGGGCCAGAGAGTGGCGGTACCTTCGCCTGTCTGCCGTGAGTCGGCGGGACACGGCCCGGATGCTCCGGTACAGCGCGCCCCTGGTGCCCAGCACCCTCTGCAGCTGGGTCATCAACATCTCGGACCGCTATCTCATCGCCCTGCTGATCGGAAACGCCGCCACCGGCATCTACGCCGTGGCCAACAAGATCCCCACGGTGCTGTTCACCGTGGCCAACACCTTCTCCTCCGCGTGGCAGCTCTCCGCCCTGGCGGAGCAGACCCGGGCGGAAAAGGAGCGCTTTTTCTCCAATGTGTACGCGGTCTACTCCGCCATCGCCTTCGTGGTGGCCTCCGGGGTGATCCTCACCGCGCAGATCTCCACCCGGCTCCTGGCGGCGCCGGACTACTATGAGTCCTGGCGGTATGTGCCGGTTCTGACACTGGCCACTACCTTCGGCTGCCTGGGCTCCTTCCTGTCCTCCGTCTACATGGTGGAGCAGCGCAGCGGCGCCACGCTGTTTACCACGGCGCTGGGGGCGGTGGTCAATGTGGTGGGAAACTTTTTTCTGATTCAGCTCTGGGGCTCCATGGGGGCGGCCGTCTCCACGCTGATCAGCTATCTCCTGATTCTCATTGTCCGGGCCGTCCACACCCGGACGATGCTCCGCATCCGGTGGAACATCCCCCAATTCCTGTTCAGTGTTCTGCTCCTGGGGCTCCAGTGCATGATGATGGAGGCGGATACGCCGCTGTGGCCGGTGTGGTCCAGTCTCTGCCTCCTGGCGGTCTGCCTCCTCCACGCCAACGTCCTTTTTATGGCGGCCAGAAAGGTCCTGGGCGGCAGACGCCGCGGGACCTCATAACGCGCTTCCCCCGCATGGGGCGGCAGGGCTCTTCCGTAAAAGCGCATGGAACGGTGCTCCGCCAGAGGAGATCAGCCCCCGGCTTTTGCCGGGGGCTTTCCCGAGTCCGTCCATGCGGAGCGCATCCGGGAGAATTTCGACCTGCTTGACTTCCAGCTGGCGGAGGACGAGATGGCGCGCCTCGCGGTCGTGGACACGGTCTCCCCCCATGATCGGGAAGCCGAAAGACCCCGCCCTGGCGGAAACGGCCATGACCAGGTAGAAAACCGCCGCCAAAATCCGCCGCCGTTTCCGCGCGGCCCAAACGAGCGTGACAACGTCACAGAAAACATGATACAATCTGGTGTAAGATACCACCATAAAATCAACTGCAAGGAGCGCTTGTTATGGGCCTGTTTGACTTTTTAAAACCGCCTGACATCTCCCAGGGAGTCCGGGAGTTTCAGTCCACACCCGGCGCGGTGCTGCTGGATGTCCGCACAGCCGAGGAATACCGGGACGGCCATATTCCCGGCAGCAAAAACGCACCGTTGGACTCCATGGAAGTTGTCCTGTCCGCCGTACCGGAGCGGGATACCCCCTTGTTCGTGTACTGTTACAGCGGGGCCCGGAGCCGACAGGCGACCGGCGCTCTGCGGCACATGGGTTACAGCAGCGTCAAGAATATCGGCGGCATCGCCGCCTGGAGAGGAAAGGTGGAATATTGATATGAAAGTTATCATCGTAGGCGGCGTGGCGGGCGGCGCCACCGCCGCGGCCCGTATCCGCCGGCTGGACGAGCAGGCGGAGATCGTGGTGTTTGAGCGGTCCGGGTATATCTCCTATGCCAACTGCGGCCTGCCCTATTATATCGGCGGCGTGATCACGGATCGTTCGGACCTGACCCTTCAGACGCCGGAGAGCTTCTTCGCCCGCTTCCGGGTCCATATGAAGGTCCATCACGAGGTCACCGCCATCCACCCGGAGCGGAAGGCCGTCTCGGTGCGGAACCTGGAGACGGGGGAGGAGTTTGAGGAGTCCTACGACAAGCTGCTGCTCTCCCCCGGTGCCAAGCCCACCCAGCCCCGGCTCCCCGGTGTGGGGCTCAGCAGACTGTTTACCCTGCGCACCGTAGAGGACACTTTCCGCATCAAATCCTATATCGACCAGGCCCATCCCCGGTCCGCCGTGCTGGCGGGCGGCGGCTTCATCAGCCTGGAGCTGGCGGAGAACCTGCGGGAGTTGGGGCTGGACGTCACCATCGTCCAGCGGCCCAAGCAGCTGATGAAGCCCTTTGACCCGGACATGGCGTCGTTCATTCACGCGGAGCTGCGCCGGCATGGTGTGAGACTGGCCCTGGGCCACACGGTGGAGGGCTTTGAGGAGCGGGACGGCGGCGTGGACGTGCTGCTGAAGGATGAGTCTCCCCTCCATGCCGACATGGTGGTGCTGGCCATCGGCGTCACCCCGGACACCGCCCTGGCCGCGTCCGCCGGGCTGGAGCTGGGCGTCCGCGGCAGCATCGCGGTCAACGACCGGATGGAGACCTCCGTGCCTGACATCTACGCGGTGGGCGACGCGGTACAGGTGAAGCACTTTGTCACCGGGCAGGAGACGCTGCTCTCCCTGGCGGGCCCCGCCAACAAGCAGGGCCGCATCGCGGCGGACAACATCTGCGGCGGCAACAGCCGGTATCCGGGCTCCCAGGGCAGCTCCATCCTCAAGGTGTTCGGCATGACCGCCGCCGTCACCGGCGTCAATGAGACCACCGCCAAGGCCGCCGGTCTGGACGCCGACGCCGTGATCCTCTCCCCCATGAGCCACGCGGGCTACTATCCCGGCGGGAAGGTCATGACCCTGAAAGTGGTCTTTGAAAAGGGGACCTACCGCCTGCTGGGGGCCCAGATCGTGGGCTACGAGGGGGTGGACAAGCGGATCGACGTGCTGGCCACCGCCATCCACGCGGGGCTGAAGGCCACGGAGCTGATGGATCTGGACCTGGCCTACGCGCCGCCCTACTCCTCTGCCAAGGACCCGGTGAACATGGCCGGCTTCATGATCGACAACATCGCCCACGGCATCCTGCGCCAGTGGCGGCTGGAGGACGCGGCTACCCTGCCCCGGGACGGCAGCGTGACGTTGCTGGACACCCGCACGGTGGAGGAATTCGCCCAGGGGCACATCGACGGGTTCGTCAACATCCCGGTGGATGAGCTGCGGGAGCACCTGGAGGAGCTGGACCCCGGCAAGCCGGTGTATGTAATCTGCCAGAGCGGCCTGCGCAGCTATATCGCCTGCCGCATCCTGGACGGCCACGGCTTTACGTGCTATAACTTCTCCGGCGGCTTCCGGTTCTACGACGCGGTGATGCATGAGCACCACCTGGTGGAAACCGCAACCGCCTGCGGGATGGATCAATAACGCAGAGCCCCGCTTCCCCTCTGGGGAAGCGGGGCTCTCTGTTTTCCCTCTTTTGGGCTTTACAGAATCAACCGCCGCAGCTGGCGCATCTTTTTTCTACCAATTGCTGCGCTGCCAAAGTGAGGCGCACAAGGCGAGCGGCCCCCCTTTGCAGGAATCGCCCGGACGCGGGAGCGCGTCCGGGCGATTCTGGCAGGTTCCATGGCATTTCCCGGGTAAACCAGCCACCCCGCGCTTCCTCAAGTTCCTCTCACACCGGCGGCTCCGCCTGGTACGGGCGCACCCGGCGGACCATTTCCGCGAACCTCTCCTGCATCCCCACGCCGCTGAGCGCCTCCTTGGCCGGAAACTGCTGGTCGTACTCCATCACAAGGGCCTCGTCCACCGCATAGATCGCGTCCTCCAAATAGAGGCCCTTTGCCTGGGAAAGAGCTCCCGCATGCAGTTCATATACCTGAAGCGCGTCGGCAAACAGGTTCTCCCCGTTGCGGATACCAAACCGCTCCGCCGGGACAAAGCCCTGGCGCACATAGTAGTCCGGATCGCCGCAGAGCAAAATGCCGCATATGCCATCCATGCCCGCCGCGATCTTCTTGGTGCGGGCAATCAGCAGTCCGCCGATGCCGCGGTTTTGATAAGCAGGCAGCACCCCGAGAGGGCCAAGGCTCAGTACCGCATACCGGGTCCCGTTGTCCCCCAGGATATAGGCGCGCAGGCACATGGCTCCGCCCACGATCCTCTCCCCATCCACCGCCACCAGGGCAAGCTCCGGGACAAAGGCCGGGCAGCTTCGCATCCGGTGGACCAGATAGTGTTCGCTGCAGGCAGGCGTATAGTGGTTCCAAAATGCCTCCCGGAACATGGATTCCGTTTCAAAGTACTCCCTCTCTGTTTCCTGCCGCACTTGGATCACATGGTCGTCCTCCTTTTTAGGTCTGTATGGCGCAGGGCCGTAAGGAATCTCCAGCCGCTTCAGGCGGATTCCATCTCCCGCAGCTCGGGAGACAGCCGTCAGGGACGCCCGCGCCGGCCTTCCGCTCCCAGCTCCGGGAAAACTCTTCGCTCCATGATTGTAGCATGGTCCCGGGCCGTTGTCCACCCGGAAACCGCCCCCACGGGAAAGCGGGCCGGAACGCGGACCGTGCGCCCCCTGGGTTAGCATCCCCCAGTATTCAGATAAGATATACTTATCAGATTCATCGGAAAGTCAAATTGTGTTTTCCTTTCATTTCCGGTAAAATGAGGGCAAAACGGAGATCAGGAGGACATCATGGGACAGTATTTTGGAGCAGATACCCCCAAGCTGGGCTTTGGCCTGATGCGCCTGCCCAAGGGGAAGGATGGAAAGATCGACGTGGAGCAGGTCCAGGAGATGGTGGACCTGTTTATGGCTGCCGGACTGACCTACTTTGACACCGCCTACGTCTACGATGGCGGTGACTCGGAGCGGGCGGCCAAGGCGGCCCTGGTGGACCGCTATCCCCGGGAGAGCTACACCCTGGCCACCAAGCTGTGTGCCTGGATGGGCGCCCACGACGAGGAGAGCGCCAAACAGCAGTTCTATACCAGCCTGGAGCGCACCGGAGCCGGGTACTTTGACTACTACCTGCTCCACGCCCTCCAGGCGGGGAACTACAGGAAGTACGACGAATACCACCTCTGGGACTTCGTAAAGGAGCAGAAAGAGAAAGGTCTCATCAAGCATTGGGGTTTCTCTTTCCACGCCACGCCGGAGATTCTGGACGAGCTCCTCACGGCGCACCCCGACGCGGAATTTGTCCAGCTGCAGATCAACTACGCCGACTGGGAGAATCCGGCCGTCACCGCCCGGGCCAACTACGAGGTGGCGCGGAAACACGGCAAATCCATCGTGGTCATGGAGCCCGTGAAAGGCGGCGCCCTGGCCAATCCCATCCCCGCCGTGCAGGACATCCTCCGTTCGGCCAATCCCGCCGCCTCCTTCGCCTCCTGGGGCATCCGGTACGCCGCGTCCCTGGACGGGATCATCACGGTGCTCTCCGGCATGTCCAGCGTGGAGCAGATGGAGGACAACCTCTCCTACATGAAGAACTTCCAGCCCCTGGACGAGGTGGAGCGGACGGCGATCCAAAGGGCACAGGAGGCTATCAATGGGGTCAAGTCCATCCCCTGTACCGCCTGCCACTACTGCACCGCCGGCTGCCCCAAGCGCATCCCCATCCCGGAGATTTTCGCCGCCCGGAACAAGCAGCTCCTCTGGGGCCAGATGGAGGAGGGGCGGACGGACTACGCCCAGGCCGTGGAAAACGGCGGCAGAGCCAGCGACTGCATCGCCTGCGGCCAGTGTGTCCGGGCCTGCCCCCAGCAGCTGACCGTCATCGACTATCTGAAAGACTGCGCGGTGCAGTTCGACTGACATAGAATCTCAAGAAAAGGACTGGTGACTTCCATGAGCATCACAGAAGCTTCCAAGCAGTATCATGAGCGGATGTTCCCCGGCGAGCACTCCAAATTCCTGGAGACGGACCCAGAGTTCATCGAGCGGTTCGACAACTTTGCCTTTGACGAGGTGGTGAACCAGGACGACCTGGACGACCGCGCCCGGATGATGGCCATTCTGGCTACCCTGCTGGGCTGTCAGGGCATCGACGAGTTCAAGGCCATGCTGCCCGCGGCGCTGAACTTCGGCGTCACGCCGGTGGAGGTCAAGGAGATCGTCTATCAGGCGGCGGCATATCTGGGCATCGGGCGGGTATTCCCTTTCCTTCAGGCCGCCAATGACATCCTCACCGCCCGGGGCGTGAAGCTGCCCCTGGAGGGGCAGGCCACCACCACCATGGAGACCCGCCTGGAGGCCGGCAACCAGGCCCAGGTGGACATCTTCGGCGAGGGAATGCGGAACTTCCAGGACAGCGGCCCGGAGGAGAGCCGCCACATCAACAAATGGCTGGCGGACAACTGCTTCGGGGACTACTACACCCGCAAGGGCCTGAACTACCGGCAGCGGGAGATGATCACATTCTGCTTCCTGGCGGCCCAGGGGGGCTGCGAGCCCCAGCTCACCTCCCACGCCGCCGGCAACATGCGCATCGGCAATGACAAGGCGTTCTTGATCAAGATCATCTCCCAGTGCCTGCCCAATATCGGCTACCCCCGCAGTCTGAACGCCCTGCGCTGCGTCAACGAGGCCGCCGCCCAACAGAAACCATAAGACAGCCGCCGGGCCTGGCCGGATTTCCGGCAGGTCCGGGGCAGATGGGATGAAACCATCCATTTTCTCCCACGGGGAGAATTGCTTCACCCTCTGACGCATCGACGCAGAAATAACGGCGATCCTGCTGGGATTGCGGCGGCGGACACCGAAACCGAACAGGTTCCAGGGCTCATCTGCCGCCCCCCTGCTTTTGAAATGTCAACGTCCCCCGGGCGTTCCGCTGCATGCGGAACGCCGGGGGACGCTGTCTGTCGATGGATCCGGGCGGCGGATGTCACTCCTCCGCCGCAAACTGGCTGTTATAGAGATTCGCGTAGAAGCCGCCCTTGGCCAGCAGCTCCGCGTGGGTCCCCTGCTCGATGATGCGCCCCTGGTTCATCACCAGGATCTGGTCCGCGTTCTGGATCGTGGAGAGGCGGTGGGCCACAATGAAGCTGGTGCGTCCCCGCATCAGCGTCTCAAAGGCCCGCTGGATGCGGAGCTCCGTCATGGTATCGATGGAGGAGGTGGCCTCGTCCAGGATCAGCAGGGGCGGGTGGCAGAGCATGATGCGGGCGATGCACAAGAGCTGCTTCTGCCCCTGGGACAGGTTGCCGCCTCCCTCCGCGATCACAGTGTCATACCCCTCCGGCATCCGCGTGATGAAGCTGTGGGCGTGGGCCTTTTTCGCCGCGTCCACGATCTCCTCCTCCGTGGCGTCGGGCCGGCCGTAAGCGATGTTGTCCCGGATGGAGGCAGACCGGAGCCAGGTCTCCTGGAGCACCATACCGTAGCTGGTGCGCAGGGACTTCCGGGTGATCTCCCGGATGTCGTGGCCGTCCACCTGGATGGAGCCGCCCTGCACGTCGTAAAAGCGCATCAGCAGGTTGATGAGGGTAGTTTTCCCGCAGCCGGTGGGTCCCACGATGGCAATGCGCTGGCCAGGCACGACGCTGAGGTTCAAGTCCTGAATGAGAGGCGCCTCCGGGGTGTAGGAGAAGTCCACATGCTCCAGGCGGACCCGCCCCGCGGGGTTCTCCAGCGTCACGGCGTCCGCAGGCTCCGCCGGAGCGGTGGGCTCATCCAGCAGCTCAAAGACCCGGGCAGCGGAGGCAATGGAATTCTGAAATTCCGTCAGCACGCTGGTGATGTCGTTGAAAGGCTTCGTATATTGATTCGTGTAACTCAGGAAGCTGGAGAGCTGCCCCACCGTGATATTCCCCGCCATGGTGAAGAATCCTCCCGCAATGGCCACGCCGGCATAGATGGCGGAGTACATGAACCGGGTAGCGGGGTTGGTGATGGAGGAGAAGAACGTGGCCTTCAGGGAGTACTCGGACAGCCTCTGATTGATCTCGTCGAACTGCTGACTGGCCTTCTCTTGGTGGTTGAAAGCCTGGACCACCTTGATCCCGCCCAGCATCTCGTTGGTGAATCCAGTCAACTCCCCCCGGGCCTCGGACTGCTTGCGGAACATGGCAAAGGATTTCTTGGAGATGAAATCCGCCACCACGAAAGAGAGGGGGCTCAGGACCACCACGACGAGGGTGATCCAGGGGTTGATGCTGAGCATGAACAGGATCGTGCCCCCAATGGTGGCAATGCCGGTAAAGAGCTGCGTGAAGCCCAGCAAAAGCCCGTCGGAGAACTGGTCGATGTCCGTGATGATCCGGCTGATCAGGTCCCCCGCGGGATGCCGGTCCACGTAGGACAACGGCAGCTCCTGCAAACGGTTGAATGCCTGGACCCGCAGGTCCCGGACAATACGGTAGGTGATCTTGTTGTTGATGTGGTTCATGATCCACTGGGCGGCCGATGTGACAGCAACGGAGACCGCAATGGCGGCAATGACTGCCAGGAGTCCTGTGAAGTCCACCTGCCCCTCCCCCACGATGGCGTCCACGCCCCGGCCCGTCAGGATGGGCACGTAGAGCGTCAGCGCCACGGTCAGAACAGACAGGAGGAGGGACAGCGCCACCAGGCCGCTGTAGGGACGGACATAGCGGAGGATGCGTTTGACCGTCCCCCGGTTTCCGCCCCCGCTGCCCGCTGTTTGCTTACGCATGTTCCGCCGCCTCCTTTCCCACGTGCTGGGAGGAACAGATCTCCTGATAAATATGATTGGTCTCCAGCAGTTCCCGGTGGGTGCCGTAGCCCACCGGCTGCCCGTCGTCCAGCACCAGAATGTGATCCGCGTTGCGGATGGCGGACACCCGCTGGGAGATGATGAAAACCGTCATGTTCTCCGTGCTCTCCCGGATGGCCTTTCGCAGCTTCGCGTCCGTGGCGAAGTCCAGGGCGGAGGCGCTGTCATCCAGGATCAGGATGTCCGGCTGTCCCACCAGGGCCCGAGCGATGGTCAGGCGCTGCTTCTGACCGCCGGAGAGATTGCTGCCGCCCTGCTGGATGGGCAGGGCCAGCCCCTCCCCCTTGCCGTCCACAAACTCCCGGGCCTGGGAGATGTCCAGCGCCCGGTAGAGCTCCTCGTCGGTGGCGTCCTCCTTCCCCCAGCGCAGATTGTCCTCCAGGGAACCGGAGAACACGGTGGCCTTCTGGGGGACGATGCCCACATGCCGCCGGATGGAGGAGGGCCGCAGCGTCCTGACATCCTCGCCGAACAGGCGGATGGTGCCGGCGGTGCAGTCGTAGAAGCGGGGGATCAGGTTGGCCAGGGTGGATTTCCCGGAGCCCGTGCCGCCGATGATGCCGAGGGTCTCCCCCGGCATGACGGTGAAGCTGATCCCGTGGAGCGTCTCCTTCTGGGCGCCGGCATAGGCAAAGCTCACATTTTCAAAGGCGACCGCGGGCACATCCTCCCCGCCGGCGGACTCCGCGCCCTCCCCATGGGGGATCGCCTCGCCGGTGTCCGGGATGGAGGGAATCACGTCAAAGACGGCGTTGACCCGCTTCATACTGGCCAGGGCTCGGGACAGCAGAATGATGAGATTGGCCAGCTTCACCAGCTCCGTCAGGATCTGGGACATATAGTTGATAAGGGCGATGACCTCCCCCTGGCTGAGATTCCCCGCGTCTACCTGGCGTCCGCCGAAATAGAGGACGGCGATGATCCCCAGGTTGATGATCACATAGGTCAGGGGGTTCAAGAGGGCGGAGATCTTGCCCACAAAAATCTGCTTTTGGTACAGGCCGTCCGTCTCCTGGCGGAAGCGGTCCTTCTCCTCCTCCTGCCGGGCGAAAGCCCGCACCACCCGGATGCCCAGCAGGTTCTCCCGGGTGGTGAGCAGCACCTGATCCAGCTGCTTTTGCACATTCTGGTACAGCGGCATGCTGACCAGCAGGATGGCGAACACCACTGCCAGCAGAGCGGGGATGGCGACCGCAAAGGGGATGGCCGCCCGGACATCCACCGTGAACGCCATGATCATGGCGCCAAAGACCACAAAGGGGGAGCGCAGGAACAATCGCAGGAACATATTCAGTCCGTTTTGGACCTGGTTGATATCATTGGTCATCCGGTTGATCAGGGTGGAGGTCCCGATGGCGTCGATCTCCCGGTAGGAAAACGTATTGATATGGGCGAACAGGTCACTGCGCATGGCCCTGCCCACACTGACGGCGGACTTGGCCGCGAAATACTGAGCGGTCAGGGAGAACGCAAAGCCCACGATCCCCAGCAGGATCAGGAGTGCCCCCATCCGCAGGAGATAGGGTCCGTCGTGTTCGGCAATGCCCACGTCGATCATCCGCGCCACCACCAGCGGGACAAAGAGTTCAAAGGTCGCCTCCAGCATCTTGAAGAGGGGGGCCATCACGGTAATGAACGGATGCGCTCTGACGTAGCGCAGCAGGCGTTTCATTTTTTCTCATCCTTTCCGGCATTTGCACTGTTTTTCCGCGTCGGTCTTTGCTATAATAATGAGGAATCGTGATCTCGAGAGGGGGAATCCCATGAAATTATTCCAGCTGCGGTATTTTCAGACGGTCTGCAAGTACAGCAATCTGACCCGGGCGGCCGAGGAGCTGCACATCTCCCAGCCGGGATTGTCCCATGCGATCCAGGAGCTGGAACGGGAATTCGGGCTCACGCTGTTTCTCCGGCAGAACAAGGGCCTGGTCCTGACCGAGGAGGGCCAGCAGTTTCTCAATGAGGCGAATCTGCTGCTGGAGCAGGCGGATTCCTTCGACAGCCGCATGAAGTTTCTGGGCAAGGCCAACCAGGTGATCCACTTTGGGCTCTCCCCCGCCAGCGCCACCCTGCATTTTCCCCCCATCATGCGGGAGTTCCACCGCCAGCACCCGCAGGCGAAGGTCAGCGTGGTGGAAAACGGAAGCATCACGAATTATCAGCGGGTCCTGGACGGGGATCTGGACATCGCTCTCCTGTCCTCCGGATCCCCCATGTCCTCCGCCTTTGGCTCCCACCAAATCGCCGTTACCAAAATCTGCCTCTACCTCTCCCGGGAGCATCCCCTTGCGGGAGCGCGGACGGTCTCCATCCAGGATCTGGACCAGATCCCCCTGGTACTGCTCACTGAGGACTCCTTTTTGACCACAAACACCCTGCAGACCTGCGCGCAGTACAAGGTCACGCCGAAGATCATTCTGACCACCAACCAGATCTCCATCATCAAGCAGCTGGTGGAGTGCAATACCGCGGGAACGCTGCTGTTCCACGGCACGATCCCGGACGACGCCCCGTATCGGGCGATCCCCGTGCGGGAGTTCCGGGAACCCTCCATCTATCTGGTGTGGAACCAGTACAATCCCGTCAGCTCAGCGGTGAAACAGTTGATCAAGGCGGCCCAGGCACTGTATCCGCGTCCTATGATCGATCCCTATTGTAGCGGAAACGGCCAGGAAAATCTAATACTTAAAACTTAGTCTGCTATGAATTGAATTTATAGCAAATTCTCTTGCCCCGCAGTCCCGCGGCGGATAATCTGGTCTGATCCCTTGCGCAGGCGGTCCCCTCTTATTCATTTGTCCTCGGCTGGAACACGATATCACATCATCGGACTAGATCGGTCTGCGAAAAAAATCAAGCTCATTCAGGTTGAGTGCAGCAAAACAAGCTGCTGCTTCATACCACTTAAACGCCCCCCTAAGCCATCAAAAGGCTTAGAGGGGCGCTTGAGATGCCAGCCAACTCAGCCAGCCAGATCCACCGCATTGCCAGCGCCGTCGGTGCCGGTAGCGGTCATACGGTCCACGGTGTACCAGGCGGCGGTGCTGTTGTGGTCGCCCAAATTCTCATACACCTGGATGGAAACGCTGCCGTCCTCGTTGGTCTGGGCGGCGGAGGCCAGGTTCTGACTGTCCTGGTTGTTTTCCTGATAGAAGTTCAAGGCCAGATCGGCCAGCTCCTGATTGCTGTAAAACTGGAACGTGTCGGACCCCTGCTCGGAGACATAGGTGAGATGCTCCGTGGTGCCGTCCGCCCACGCCAGGATGACCGTGTCTCCGTCACGGCTCACGGTACAGGAGCTGGCATTGTCCGCCGCCCCCATGGAAAAGATGGCCTCCGTTCCGCTCATGGAATAGGTAAATCCTACCCCGGTCCCATCCTCCAGGCTGGCCGTCCGGCCCGTGGTGCCGCCCTCGTCGAAGAAGTAGTATTGCCCGCCGTCAGACAGCCAGGTGCCGGACGTGAACACGGCGTCCTCATTGGACGAATCCGAGGGCGTTTCCGTCGTTGCATTCTCTGAGTCGGCGGGCGGCTGCGCGGACGCAGACGAATCGGAGCCCGAACTGCCGCAGGCGGCCAGCAGTATTGTAAAGGAAATTGCCAGGCAGGCAACCCCTGCCAAGTATCGTTTTTTCATCATGAATCACCTATCCTTTGACATGGTTGTGTGGGTTTATTCTGAGCACATCGGATTGCCGCAAATGAGTTTTTCCGCGCCGGACGTTATGCGAACGTCCGGCGGCACGTTTGCCGCTCCAATGATGTCCTGTTATAGCATCCGTCGGCAGTTCTGTCAATGGGGCTTCGTCATCGTTTATAAAATAGAAAAAAATTGTTCACAGAAGTTCTGCTTGCAAGAGCAGCCGCGCGGAATGATCCGTTCCTTACGAACAGAGTTCCCGCAGCCGCGGCAGACTGATGAAAGCGTGTCTGGTATTTTTATTTTATGTGGGAAAGCTGACGCGCCGCATAGTTTATTCGCAGTTTAACTCTCGTTTCCCCTTTGTTTAAACGGAAACGATACACTGAACGCATAAAAAATGCACTTCAGGCAAATCGAAAGAGGGGTTCACCGATGAAACTATGATTGACCACGGACTGGTTCACGCCCGCGGTAAACGGTGTGGTGACTTCCGTGCTGAATCTGCGCAAAGGACTGGAAGACCGGGGCCATGAGGTCCGCATCCTGCCCCTTTCCAACTCCGCATCCTCCTATGTGCAGGACGGCGTGTATTATCTGCACTCTATGGGAGCGGGAGCGGTATACCCCAACGCGCGGCTGGGGGTTCCCCTGCAGAAAAAGCTGCTGAAGGAACTCCTGGCCTGGGGGCCGGACATCGTCCATTCCAACTGTGAATTCAGCACCTTCTCAGCGGCCTGCCACATTGCGGAAAAGGCAAATGCTCCCCTGCTGCACACCTATCACACCGTCTATGAGAACTACACCCACTATTTTTCCCCCAGCCGGACCTGGGGCAAAAAGGTCGTCCGTCAGTTTTCCCGCTGGGTCGCCTGCCGCACGGACGGCATCATTGCCCCTTCCGAAAAAACTGCTGCTCTCCTGCGTGGATACGGGGTGCGGTGCCCGCTGTATGTGATCCCCACTGGAGTCGCAAAGCCGCAGGCGGCCAGTCCGGCCGAGGCACGTATCCTGCGGGAGAGCCTGGGCATCCCGGATGACCGGACCGTTCTTCTCTACTTGGGGCGGCTGGCGAGGGAGAAAAACTGCGCCGAACTGCTCCGGGCAATGGCCCGGTTTCGCGAAGCTCCAGTCACGCTCCTGCTGGTGGGGGATGGCCCGGACCGGAGGCCGCTGGAGGAGCTGTCTCAGCAGCTGCATTTGGACGGACACGTTGTATTTGCCGGCATGGTACCGCCGGATCAGGTGGGCCGCT
>CAJFNE010000009.1 GCA_904393855.1 uncultured Oscillibacter sp.
ATCTGGTTGCGGCTCTCCTCCGCGCTCTTGCGGCCCACCTCCGGGTCGGAGCCAGCGCCCTGCCCGTGGGTCAGCTTCTCGCCAATTTGAATCTTATAATTAGCGCTGGACACATTCAGCGCCTGCTTATCGGTATTGACCGCGACGAAATCCACGCCCTTGGTGCCGCTGCGGACCATGCGGTTGACCACGTTGTTGCCGCCGCCGCCCACGCCGATCACCTTGATATTGACAACGGTATCGGGACCTGTCTCCAACCCAAATGCCATAGTGGTGCCTCCTGCTATCATTTGTAGAAACGGGCAAAAACTTTCGCCCGTCAACACAATATCCTGTATATATGCTTTTATTCATTGTATGACACTTTCCTGGATTGGTCAAGTGTCCCACAGCGTTTTCCCAGATTTTTTTCAAAATTTCCGCGGGGGGTCCAGCCTCGCTCCGCTCCGGGCGGAGGCGGACCGTTCACCGGGTGCTCTGGTCCAGATAGACTCGCCCATCCTCCCGGGTCATGTCAAAGGTGCCGGTCATGTTGTCCTGCACGTAGTCGCTCTCGATAGCCAGCTTCAAAATCCGCATCTTGGAGGCGTAGTCCGCCCCATAGGGCAGCTTCACGGTGAAGCGGTCCAGGTAGCCCATACGGATCACGGAGAGGTCCTCCAGGCTGATGCTGTCCAGGTTGGGCAGCATCCCCTCCTCGTCCAGGGCGGAGAGCAGGCCCAGCAGGCTCTCCTGCTGCAAACTGAACTCGCTGCCCAGCACCACCTCGCTCCCGATGGAGGGGGCCAGCAGGGTGCATCCCGTCACCTGGGCGTAGTCCCCGGCGGCGGAGGCGTCCAGCTGGTCCACGATTTTTCCCTTGCCGCTGGAGCTGATCAGCCACGTGAAGCCGTCCTGCACCACCGCCACCGGCGTCTCGCACTCCCGCACCTCGATCCGCAGGGTTTCCGGCAGCTCCTTGTGAATCCGGATCTCCTCGATATAGGGCAGCTGCTGGGCAATGCTGCCGGAGGCGTTGTACTTGTTGAGCAGCAGCAGGTTGTCGCCCTGCTGGATCCCGGACGCCTCCTGGATCTCCTGGGCCGTGTACCGGCTCTGGCCGGTGACCACGATGGTGTCCACCCGGAAAAACAGCGTCAGCGCCGCCACCAGGCAGCCGCAGATCACCAGCACGGACAGGAGCTTATAGAGAAAGCCGGAGCTCCCCCTGCGCCGTCTTCGATGATTGGAATACCTGCTCCTGGCCATGGACTTCTACCTCTCTGTACGGGCCCTGAGGCCTCTTGATCGCTCTCTTCCGTTCAGGCTTCCGCCTCGGTCCGCCGGACGCAGGCCCCCAGGGCCCGCAAATCCCGCTCCATACTCTCATATCCCCGGTCAATGTGGCCGATCTCCATGACGCGGGTCTCCCCCTCCGCCGCCAGGGCGGCGACGCACAGCGCCGCCCCGCCCCGCAGGTCCGTGCACCGGACCGGCGCGCCCTGGAGGGTCTCCACGCCCGTCACCACCGCCGTGCGGCCGGAGACCTGGATGTCCGCCCCCATGCGGACCAGCTCATCCACATGGCGGTAGCGGTTTTCAAAGATATTCTCCTCAAACACCGTGGCCCCCCGGCTGCGCAGCAGCGATGCCATCAGCACCGCCTGGGCATCGGTGGGGAACCCGGGGTAGGGCGCGGTCCGCACGGTCCGCA
The DNA here is from genome assembly GCA_904393855.1 of uncultured Oscillibacter sp. Classification (GTDB taxonomy): domain Bacteria; phylum Bacillota; class Clostridia; order Oscillospirales; family Oscillospiraceae; genus Oscillibacter. The sequence continues at coordinate 1,694 of CAJFNE010000009.1, forward strand.
CCGCCCGCAGACGCCGCTGGCAGACGCAGGCGATGCCCGCCTGGTCCGACACGATGTCGCACCCTGCCTGCCGCAGCACGGCAGTCACGGTGGAAAGATGCTGCTCCCGGGCGTCCCGCAGGAGGGCCGTTCCCCCCGCCGCGGCCGCCGCGCATAAGTACGTTGCCGCCACAATCCGGTCCGGCATGACGGTATAGGCTCCGCCGTGGAGCTTCCTGCCGCCCTCCACCACCACGGTGGAGCTGCCGCCCCCGGACACCCGGGCCCCGCAGACGTTCAGGAAGTTCTGCAGGTCCGTGATCTCCGGCTCCCGGGCGGCGTTGCAGATGGAGGTGGTCCCCTCCGCGCCGCAGGCCGCCAGCATCAGGTTTTCCGTGGCGCCCACGGAGGGAAAGCTCAAAACGATCTCCCGGCCCCGCAGCCGCGCCGCCCGGCAGCGCAGGATGCCGCCGGCGTCCTGAATCTCCACGCCCAAGCTCCGCAGGCCCGCCAGATGCAGGTCGATGGGCCGGGGCCCCAACTCACACCCGCCGGGGTAGCTGATCTCCGCCTGGCCGCACCGGGCCAGGATCGCTCCCAGGAAAATGGCCGAGGAGCGCATCTCCCGCATCAGGGCGTCGGAGATGGCGCAGCCGTCCATCCGGGAGGTATCCACCGCCAGGCCCTCCGCCTCCCACCGGGCGTCGCAGCCCAGGGTCCGCAGAATCTGGATGGATGCCTCCACGTCCCGCAGATGGGGACAGTTTCCCAGCAGCACGGTATCCCCGGTCAGCAGGGTGGCCGCCAGGATCGGCAGCACGCTGTTCTTCGCCCCCTGGACCCGCACCTCGCCGTCCAGCCGCCGGCCGCCTTGGATCAAAAGCTGGCTCATATGTCTCCCTCGCTTCCCAACAGAATGGTTCAACGCTCCATCCTATGGGGAAGCGGGGATCAAGGTTCCTTTTCGATTTCCAGCACCGCCCGCCAGATGCGCTCTCCGGCGTCCCGGATGCCCAGGGACGCCATGGCCCGCTCCATCTCCGCCCGCCGGGCGCCGTCATGGAGGATGCCGCAGGCCGCCTGGAACAGCGCCTGGCCGGAGCACTCCCGCTCCGGCAGCACCACCGCGCCGCCCGCCGCCTCCAGGGCCCGGGCGTTCTTCTCCTGGTGGTTGTTGGTCACGTAAGGGGAGGGCACCATCACCGCTGGGACCCCCAGGGCCGTCAGCTCACTGATGGTGGAGGCCCCCGCCCGGCAGAGCACCAGGTCCGCCGCACGGAGGACCCGGGCCATATCGTAGATGTACTCCCGCACGTCCAGGGCCGGGTGGTCCGCCAAGTCCACGCCCCGCTCCCGCAGGGCCGCGGCCATGGGCTCCCGGCCGCCGGCCCCGGCGGCGTGGATGTGGTGGAAAGGCTCCTTCGCCGCCTCCAGGGCCAGGAAGTCCACCATCTGCCGGTTCATGCCGGAGGCCCCCAGGGACCCCCAGAAGGACACCACCAGCGGCCGGCCGTCGTCCACCCCCAGCTGCTCCTTGGCCTGCTGCTTCGTCAGGGTGAAGAAATCCTCCCGCACCGGCGTGCCGGTGACCACCACCTTCTCCGGGTGCTTGTAGTGCTGGCGGCAGGCCTCAAAGCCCACCAGGATCCGGTCCGCGAAAGGCTCCAGCATCTCCGTGGTGAGGCCCGGCACAATATTCGACTCATGGACCGCCGTGGGGATGCCCGCCTGGGACGCCGCCTTCACCAGCGGGAAGGAGGCGTAGCCGCCGGTGCCGATCACCACGTCCGGCTGAAAGTCTCGCAAAATCCGCCTAGCCTCCCGGGGGGAGCGCAGCAGATTCCCCACGGAGATCAGGTTGTGCCGGATCTCCCGGGGCCGCAGGGAGCGGTGGAAGCTGGAGATATGCACGGTCCGAAAGGGGTAGCCCGCCTTGGGCACCAGGTCCTTCTCCAGTCCCCGGTCCGCGCCCACGAACAGAACCTCCACCTCCGGGTCCCGCTCCTGGGCCAGCTGCGCCAGGGCGATAGCGGGATTCACATGCCCCGCCGTCCCGCCGCAGGTAAAGAGTACGCGTTTCCATGATGCTGCCACTTTGCTGCACTCCAATCGAAAGATATGAGATCAAAGTGAAAAGATAAAAGTTTTGGTGTCCGACAAAGTCGGACAGATTTTCATGTTCCGCCTCCGGCGAATCCACTTAATTCGCTGATCTCTTATCTTTTATCTCTTAACTCTTATCTGAAAGTTCTATCCCGCCCTGGTTGGTCGCATCTGCCTGGATACCGACAGGACGATCCCCATCTCCGCCAGCTGGATCGAAAGGGCTGTGCCGCCGTAGCTGAAGAAGGGCAGGGAGATGCCGGTGGTGGGCAGCAGGCCCGTCACCACGCCGATATTCAAAAACGTCTGCATGGCCACCAGAGTGATGACGCCCACCACCATCAAGCTGCCGAAGCGGTCCCGGGCATGGAGGGCGATCCAGTAGCCTCGCAGGATCAGCGCCGCGAACAGCAGCATGATCACCGTGGCCCCGATAAGGCCCAGCTCCTCGCAGATGATGGCGAAGATGAAGTCGTTGTGCTCCTCCGGCAGGTACAAAAACTTCTGCCGGCTCTTGCCCAGGCCCACGCCCCAGAGTCCTCCGGAGCCGATGGTGATGAGGCTCTGGGACAGCTGGTAGCCGGACCCCTGCCGGTCCGCCCACGGGTTCAGCCAGTAGGTGATCCGGGAGGTATTGTAGCCGATGACGAACAGCACCGCGTACAGCATGACGCCGGCGGAGGCCAGGGCCCCGATGACCCAGCGCCAGTTAATGCCGCCCACCAGCATCATGGCGGCGCCCACGCCCAGGATCAAAATGGCGCCGGAGAGGTGGGGTTCCAAACCCACCAGCGCCGCCAGGACGATCAGCCAGACGGCGTAGGGCAGGATGCCGTAGCGGAACGTCCGCATTTTATCCTTCTTCTTGGAAATGCTGTCGGCGAAGTAGATCACCACCGCCACCTTGGCGATCTCCGAGGGCTGGAACGTGAACAGATCCCCAACTCCCAGCCAGCGGGTGGCGTTGTTCCGGGTAACGGCCAGGGGGTTGCCGGGGATCACCACCAGCACCAGCAGGAAGATGGAGACATACAGCAGGAATTTCGCCACGCCCCGGAAGCGCTGGTAGTTGATCTTGCCGATGAAAAACATGGCGGCCACACCCATGACGGCGAAGATGGCCTGCCGCACGAAGTAGTAGGTGGGGTCGTTGTTGGTGGTCGTATAGTAGGCGGAGGGAAAGCTGGCGGAAAGCAGCATCACCAGCCCCGTGGCCGTCAGCAGCAGCACCAGCAGGCAGAAGGTCAGGTCGATGGGCCCCTTGGCCAGTTCCCGGCTCTCCTCCTCCATTTCCCGGCGGTGGGCGAGCATCTCCCGCCGGGCCTCCTCCTGCCGGCGGCGCTCCTCATAGCGGCGCAGCGCCGCCTTGCGGTCATGGGCACCGGCGCGCTCCCGGCCCGGCGCCGCGCTGCCGCGCGGCCCGCTTCGGTCATAGGCTCTGGCGCGTGAAGTCATGGCTCTTCCCTCCTCTCCCGTCCGCTTTTTCGCAAACTGTTACATGCCGAAATAGGCCAGCACACAGCACACCGCCGTGATGCCGGAGAACACAGCCACCAGCTTCGCCTCGCTCCACCCGGAGAGCTCCAGGTGGTGGTGCAGCGGCGCCATTTTGAAGAACCGCTTCCCGTGGGTGACCTTGAAGTAGGTCACCTGGATGATGTCGGAGAGGGTCTCCACGATGTAGATGATCCCCACCGGGATCAGGATCAGCGGCGTGCCGAACGTAAAGCCCAGGGCCGCCACCGCGCCGCCCAGAAACAGGCTCCCCGTATCGCCCATGAACACCTTGGCGGGATGGTGATTGTAGACAAAGAACGCGGCCAGCCCCCCTGCCATGGCGGCCGGGAACAGCGCCTGGGCGCCGTAGCTATTCCACAGCGCGCCGGTAACGGCGAAAAACACCATCACCACGAAGGTAACGCTGGTGGCCAGGCCGTCGATGCCGTCCGTCAGGTTCACTGCGTTGACGCAGCCCACGATCACAAAGGCCGCGAAGATCAGATAGACGATCCAGTTCAGGGTGAACGTCACGTGGAAGAAGGGCACGTAGAGCTCGTTGGTCATCAGGCCCTCATAGCGCATCAGGCTCAAAAACACCACGGAGGCCGCCAGCTGCAGGATGAATTTCTGCTTGGCGGTAAGTCCCTCGTTCTGGTGCTGGCGCACCTTGCGGTAGTCGTCCACGAAACCGATCAGGCCGAACACCAGGGCGAAGAGGAAGATGTACAGGTGGGTGAAATTCCCATCCAGCATCTCTCCCCAGCCCAGGACCAAAATGGTGATCCCCGTGCCCAAGATGAACATGACGCCGCCCATGGTGGGCGTACCCGCCTTGGATTTGTGCCAGGTGGGACCGTCCGCGCGAATCTCCTGTCCGGCTTTCAGCTTGCGCAGCTCCGCCAGCACAAATTTCCCGATCACCAGCGTCAGGATAAAGCTGACCGCAAACGCCAGCAGCAAATTCTCCATGGTTCTCTCCCTTTCGTGTGTATTGGCAAGATCCTCCGGCGGTCATCTCTCCGCCAGATACTCCGCCACGATCTCCCGCTCATCCATGTGGTATTTTTGATGATGAATCTCCTGATAAGTCTCGTGGCCCTTGCCGCAGAGGACCAGCACATCCCCCGGCTCCGCGTGGTCCATGCCGTAATGGATCGCCTCCACCCGGTCCTCCACCACCACGTAGGGGGTCTGGGTTCCCTCCAGTCCCGGCAGGATGTCGGCGATGATGTCCGCCGGCTTCTCCGTCCGGGGGTTGTCGGTGGTGACGATCACGAAGTCCGCCAGGTCCGCGGCGATCTTTCCCATCTTGGGCCGCTTGGTCCGATCTCGGTCCCCGCCGCAGCCGAACAGCGCGATGGTCCGCCCCTTGGCAAAACCCTTGACAGAGCGCAGCACGTTCTCCAGTCCGTCGGGACTGTGGGCGTAGTCGATCAGAACCGTGTAGTCCTTCCCCGGGGTGGGGACCACCTCCACCCGCCCCTTCACGTGGGGCACCCGCACCAGCACGGCGGCGCTTTGTTCCAGGGGAATCCCCAGGGCCAGGGCCGCCCCCAGCACATCCAGCGTATTATATACCATGAACCCGCCGGGGATGTTCACCCGGACCGGAATTTTTTCCATCCCCGTCACGGCAGTGAACGCCACATGGTCCGCCGCCAGGGAGATCTCCTCCGCCCGCAGGTCCGCCGGGGCCCGCTCCGCGTAGGTGAGGGTCCGGCAGGAGGCGTTCGCCAGCAGCCGGGGCGTCCAGGGGTCGTCGGCGTTGACCACGCCCACGCCGCAGTTTTGGAACAGGATCGCCTTGGCGTCGCAGTAGGCCTCCATGGTCTTGTGGAAATCCAGGTGGTCCTGGGTCAGGTTCGTGAAGATGCCCACGGCGTAGGGAATCCCGTACACCCGGTCCAGCACCAGGGCGTGGGAGGAGACCTCCATCACCACATGGGTGCAGCCCGCCTCCCGCATTTGGGCCAGCAGGGCCTGCAGGTCCCAGGACTCCGGCGTGGTCCGCTCCGTGGGGATCACGGTATCGCCGATCATGTTCTGGTTCGTGCCGATGAGGCCCACCTTGGCCCCCAGCACCTGCTCCAGCACCGCCTTCAAGAGATACGTGGTGGTGGTCTTGCCGTTGGTGCCGGTGACGCCGATCATGGTCATGTGCTCCGCCGGGTGGCCGTAGAAGTTGGCCCCCAGCACCGCCAGGGCCCGGCGGGCGTCCGCCACCCGGATGTAGGGAAGGCTCCCCTCCGGCGGCGTCTCGCACACCACCGCCGCGGCGCCGCTCTCCGCCGCCTTGCCGATGAAGGCGTGGCCGTCCGCCGCAAAGCCCCGCATGGCCACGAACAAGTCCCCGGGCCGGACGGTCCGGGAGTCGTGGCTGACGCCGGACACCTCGCTGTCCAGGTCCGCTGTGGCGGACAGAACCTCGATGCCCCGCAGAAGTTCTCTCAGTTTCATTCGTACCGCTCCTCTCTCCGGTTCCGGCGTCTGGTCATTCAGAAATATTATAGACAACCCCAGCGAAAAGGTATACTGGAAAATGTACCGAAAACCGGGGGGAAACGCGGCTAATCCAGGACGGAATTGTCACCAAACTGCACCGTGACCACCGTGCCGGCGGCCACCTCCGTCCCGGCGGGGCGATCCTGGGACAGGGCTACCACGTTGCCCGAGGAGGACGATGTGGTGCCGCTGACCTTCATGATCAGCCCCGCGTTGGTCAGCAGGCGGTTGGCCTCCGACGCGCTCTTGCCCGTCACATTCGGCACGGTGCACAGGTCCGCGGGCTTCTCCGCCCCCAGGTAGAGCACCAGGGTGGCGTTGCCCGGCACAATGGCGCCGCCAGCGGGGGTCTGGTCTGTCACCATGTCTCCGTCGCCCACCGTGCGGTAGGAGAAGCCCGCCGCATCCAGGCGGCTCTTGGCGTCCTCCAAGGTCTCGCCCACCACGTTGGGGACAGCCGCGTCCGCGCTTTGCAGCTCCTCCGCGGTGTAGTCCGGCTCCACGCCCAGGGCCGGCAGCACGTCGGCCATGATGCTGCTGGCCACCGGGGCCACCATGGTGCCGCCGAACACGGCGGTGCCGGTGGTCCGGCTGGGGGTGTCCATGGTCAGCAGCATGATGTACTGGGGATCGTCCGCCGGGGCAAAGCACATGAAGGACACCACCACGTCGTTGGTGCCGGTCTTATCCGCCGTGCCGGTCTTGCCGCCGATGCGGTAGCCGGCCACCTGGCCGTTTTTGCCGCCGCCGGACTCCACCACGTATTCCAGGCACTGGCGCACCAGGGCGGAGGTCTCCTCGCTGATGACCTGCCGGACGGCGGTGGTCTCATGCTGATAGACCACGTTGCCCGCGTCGTCCAGCTCCTGCTCCACCACATAGGGGGTGTACAGGTAGCCGCCGTTGACGCAGGCCGCCTGGGCCCGGATCAGGGCCAGGGGCGTGACGTTGAAGGTCTGGCCGAAGGCATAGGAGGACACGGAGACCAGGTTCGAGGTGAAGTCGTCCTGATCCGCAAAGATGCCGGAGACCTCGCCCACCATGTCCACGCCGGTGAGATCCATGAGGCCGAAGGCATTCAGGTATTCGTAGAACTTCTCCGCGCCCACCTTCTGTCCGATGCTGATGAAGGCCGGGTTGCAGGAATTGCCCACCGCCTGGATCAGCGTCTGGTGGCCGTGGCCGCTGCGCTTCGAGCAGCGCATGGTCCACCCGTCCACCACCACGGAGCCGGTGCAGTTGAAGGTGGAGTTCATGTCCACGACCCCCTCCTCCAGGGCCATGGCCAGGGTGATGGCCTTGAAGGTGGAGCCGGGCTCATAGGTGGAGTCGATGCACTTGTTGCGCCACTGGCTGTTGACCGCGCTGCTCTCCGCCGCGTCCACCGCCTCCGTGTACTCCTCCTCCGTGTCATAGTCGGAGCGGTTTGCCGCCAGGTCCGCCAGGGTTTCGTCCAGCTGCTCCTGCAGCGCCTCGTCCGTGATGGTTCCGGGGCTGTTCAGGTCGTAGTTGGGATAGGAGGCCATGGCGACAATGGCGCCGGTATTCACATCCATGATGATGCCGGTGCCGCCGTTGGCCGCGTCATACTTCTCCAGCATGCTCTCCAGCCCCTTCTCCAGGTAGGACTGGACCTCCACATCCAGGGTCAGCACCAGGCTGTTGCCATTTTCCGCGTCGAAGTACTGCTCATAGTCGTACAGCAGGTCGGTGCCCACGCCGTTCTTGGCGGAGACCGTCATGCCGGCGATGCCCTCCAACACGTCGTTGTACTTGGCCTCCAGGCCCACGGCGCCCACGTTGTCCGCGTTGACGAAGCCCAGGATGTTGGACGCCAGGGAGCCGTAGGTGTAGTACCGCTTGGTGTCCGGCTGAATCCAGATGCCCTGCAGGCTCCGCTGCTGCTCCTCGGGGATCTCGTTGCCCTCCTCGTCGATCTCACCGTTGATGAAGCGGCGGACCTCGTCGGCCATGTCCTGCTCCACCTTGGAGCGGATCACCTCGTACTGGGAGAACGTCCTCTCCATGCGTGTTTCAATCTCGTCCTGGTCCACCTCCAGAATCCGGCTGAGGCCCCGGGCGATGTAGGTCTGGTCCAGCACCTCCGGCGCGGCGTAGCTCTCGCCCTGCTCGGCGGCCTCTGCCGCCGCTTCCGCGATGGAGGTCTCCTGGCTCTCCACGAACTCCTCGATCTCCTTGGGGGAGATGATGATGGTCTCCGCCGTGGCGGACACCGCCAGGGTGTTGCCGTTGCGGTCGTAAATGCTCCCCCGGGAGGCGCTGATCACCGCGCTGCGGGTCTGCTGGTTCACCGCCAGCTCCTGCATCTCCGCGTGCTGGTTGATCTGGAGATCGTACAGCTTCCAGAACAGCACCAGGAAAGTGGCCACGCCGAGAATGGCCATCACCAGCACGGTCCGGCTGCGGATCACCTGATTGGCCCGGCGGGCCGCGTCGCTCTTTCTCTGTTTGGGTCTTCGTTCCATAGGGGCCTCCTTTTGCCTCGCAGGGGGTTGGGTCGCTTCCGGGGGAAAAGTCTCCCCCGTGAAAACAGGGAGCGAGAAGTACCCTTCTCACTCCCCGCGGTATCCTTTCATGCCATTATAGTGCGGCGGTCACTGGAAATATTCCACCACCGCGTAGACGCCATGGTGGAGTGACGCCAGCACCCGGTCCACCACGCCGGACTCCTTCTTCTGGTACACCACGGCGCTGTCGCCGCCGGAGATGTCCAGATAGCAGATCTGGCTGGCGCTGGGCTTGCTCATGCCGGCGGCCTCGGCGGCCTCCCGCACGGTGGTCAGGTCGAACATCTGCTCATACTGGGCGGTCAGCACCACGTTCTGGGTCTCCAGCTCCTCCAGCTCCGTCTTCAGCGCCACCGTGTCGGCGGAGATCACCGTCAGCTGGGTGTAGCCCAGCAGCAGTACCACCGCCATGCCCAGCACGGCGGCAAAGCCCAGCAGCGTGAAAACGGACACGCGCTGCTGCTCCCGCACCCGCACGTGGGGCGCGGCGTGGACCCGCTCCGCCTCCCGGTGCCTGGGGGCCTCCCCGGCGTGGCGCAGCTCCCGCTCCCGAACCGCCCAGTCCAGTTCCCGGGCTAAGCTGCCGTCCACAGACGAACCATATCGCAAATCTCTGGCCGCTGACGCCATGCGGAATCCTCCTCTACAGCAAGTTCTCCATCCCAAACGGGGGCTTGTCCGGCGGGGGACACTTCTCCGCCACCCGCAGCTTGGCGCTGCGGGCCCGGGGGTTCTCCGCCAGTTCCGTCTCACCGGCCACCACCGGCTTGCGGGTCAAAAGCTTCAGCCGCGGCTTCTTGCCGCAGACACAGACCGGAAATTCCGGGGGACAGGTACAGCCCCGGGCCAGGTCCGCCATCGTCCGCTTGACGATTCGGTCCTCCAGGGAGTGGAACGTGATGACCGCCAGGCGTCCGCCGGGGGCCAGCTTGTCCACCGCCGCGTTCAGCATGGGCGGCAGGGCGTCCAGCTCGCCGTTGACGGCAATCCGGATGGCCTGAAAGCTCCGCTTGGCCGGATGCTGCTTCTCCCGCAGGGCCGCCGGGGGCATGGCCCCCTTGATGATATCCACCAGCTCCAGGGTGGTGGCGATGGGGCGGGTCTCCCGGGCCCGGCAGATAGCTTTGGCAATGGCGGGGGCGTACCGCTCCTCGCCGTACTCAAAGAGAATCCGCCGCAGCTCCTCCTGGCTCCAGGTGTTCACCACCATGTCCGCCGTCAGGGGGGCGGAGGTATCCATCCGCATATCCAGCGGGGCGTCCTGCATGTAGGAGAAGCCCCGGGCGGCGTCGTCCAGCTGGGGGGAGGAGACGCCCAGGTCAAAGAGCATGCCGTCCGCCTGATCTACGCCGGCGGAGTCCAGCAGCTCGGTCAAATCGGAAAAATTGCCGTGGAGCAGCGTCACGCGGTCCATCCAGGGCGCCAGCCGCTCCTGCGCCGCGTCCAGGGCCGCCTGGTCCCGGTCGATGCAGATCAGCCGCCCGGTGGTCAGCCGCCAGGCGATCTCCCGGGAGTGGCCGGCCCGGCCCAGGGTACCGTCCACATAGACGCCCTCCGGCTGGATGGCCAGCGCCTGGATGCAGGCGTCCAGCAGCACGGGAATGTGTGTGTACTCCATGGGTCAGGTCCCCCGGTTCCGGCGGGCCCTGGCCAGGGCGTCCATGGCGGCCGCCATGTCGTCGTCCTGGAGCATCCGGGTCTCCCGCTCCGCCCAGGCGGCGGAGTCCCAGATCTCCGCGAAGGTGTTCAATCCCACGATGGTGGCGGTCTTCTTCAGCCCCGCGTACTTCCGGAGGGAGGCGGGGATCAGCACCCGTCCCTGGCCGTCCGGCACGCACTCCACCGCGTTGGCGTACAGCAGGGTCAGGGCCCGGGCCTCGGTATAGGGCAGGTCGTCCATCTCGTCGGACATCTGCTCCCACTTGGCCTGGGGGTAGATGGTGAGGCAGCCCTCAGCGCCGATGGTGATGTAGAAGAGGTCCCCGAGGGCCTCCCGCATGTTGGAGGGGATCACCAGGCGGCCCTTGGCGTCGATGCTGTTATTGGATTTTCCCATCAGCCGCGCCATACCGCTCCCCCTCTCCCCTCTTTTTGGGACAATCTGGGGAAACTGTGACACTTCTCTGCCTCTAATACCCACTTTTCCCCACCGTCGTATTTTGAGTATACGTAATTTCGAGGCAAAATGCAAGCATTTTTTTCCGACAGGAATGCGGGCAAATGGCAGATTTTCCTATCTTTTCAGCCATTTTCACAGGAAAGGAGTCCCTCCCCTCTCAGTTTACGTAAAATTGAAGAAGCCACCCAGCACAAGATGTTGTGCCGGGTGGCTTCTTTTTAAAAATAACATACAAAATCTAGGTATGACGCAAAAAGTTTCCCAAAACCTCTCGTCATTTTTCACAAATTTTTCCGCCGCTTGCCCCTATTTTTTCAGGAAAGTGCGTATGGAACGTCATGCGTCGTCCTCGTCCTGCGTGGGCTGCTGCTCCAGCTTCGCCCGCTGCTCCTGCAGCCGCTCGGCGGAGGCGGCCCGGAACCGCACCCGGGACTGTTTCACCTCGTCCAGCGCCGCCTGGACGGCCTCCTCCGTGCGGACCAGGGCGTCCTCGGCGTACTCGTTGGCCACCTGGTACAGCTGGCGGGACCGCTCCTCCGCGTGGGCGATGATCTTGCGGGCCTTCTCCTTGGCGGCGTAAAGCACCTCGCTGTCGGAGATCTTGGTGCGGGCCTCCAGCTCTGCCTGGCGCATCATGCGGTCCACGTCCCGCTTGGCGTCCTCCACGAACTTCTCCCGGGCGGAGAGCAGCTCCTGGGCCCGTTTTACCTCCACCGGCAGCTGGGCCCGCAGCTCGTCCAGCAGATCCAGCATCTCATCCCGGTCCACGATACTCATGCCGGGCTTCAGCGCGGGGGCCTTGGCCTCCTCAATCCGCTCATAGAGCATATCGATCAAACGGTTGACATCACTGGTTGCCATCGCGATCACTCTCCTTTTTCTTCCATCATCTTCTGCACCAGGGGGATCACAGCCGCCGGGAGATAGGGCTCCAGAGGCTGGCGGTAGCGGATCATCTCCCGGGCCATGGAGGAGCTGAAGTGCTGATAGGCCGGGCTGGCCGGCAGCAGCACCGTGTCCAGCTCCGGGTGGATTCCGCGGTTGATCTGGGCCAGCTGGTACTCCACGTCGAAGTCCGCCGCGCTGCGCACGCCCCGCACGATGGCCTGGGCCCCGTGGGAGACGGCGAAATCCGCCTGCAGCTCCGGTCCCAGCTCCGCCTCCACATTGGGCAGGTCCGCCACGGCGGCCCGCACCAGCTGGAGCTTCTGCTCCGGCGTGAACATCTGGTTGCGCTTTTCCGCGTTGGGGCTGACGCACACCCACACCTTGTCAAAGCAGGCGGCCGCCCGCCGGATGATATCATAATGCCCCAGGGTAATGGGGTCAAAGCTGCCGGAGCAGATGGCTGTTCTCATGGGGTCTCTCCCTCGTTTCTCTGAGTGTCCTCCCGCCGGAAGATCGTAACGCCGATCTTGCCGTAGCGGTAGGTGCGGTAGCGGCGATAGGGGCCGTCCGGCACGGAGGGCGGCCTGTCCGCGGGGTGTTCTGCTGCAATTATACCATGGGGACCCAGAATGTCAAACGCCGCGATCTCCTCCAGCGCCCGCTCCAGAAGCCCCGTGTTGTAAGGGGGGTCCAGGAAAATCAGGTCAAACTGCTCCCGCAGACCCGGCAGCACGTCGAAAGCGTCCCCGGCAATCACCCTGGCCCGGTCCGACAGCTCCGTGGCCGTCAGATTCTCCCGGATCAGCCGCACCGCGTCGGCCCGCTGGTCCACGAACACCGCGGAGGCCGCGCCCCGGCTGAGGCACTCGATGCCCAGCTGGCCGGTGCCGGCGAAGAGGTCCAGCACCCGGCGACCCTCGATCTCAAACTGGAGGGCGCTGAACAGCCCCTCCTTCACCCGGTCGGTGGTGGGGCGGGTCTCCTGCCCCTCCAGTTCTTTCAGGCGGCGGCCCCGCGCGGAGCCGGTAATCACACGCATGGGACTTCCTCCTCTCCAGGCGTCCGGGACGCCCCATGCGGCCGCGAGCCGCATCCCATCGGTTTTGTACTATTTTACGGCAAAGCGTCCAACTTTTCAATAGGCTTTCGCACCCTTCCCGGATTTCTTTTTAGGACTTGTGCTTTTGGGAAAAATCGTATATACTATAATCCTAAAAAAGTGGGCAAAAACGGAGGCGCGGCAACGAGTCTCCCGCAAATACAAGGAAAGAAAGGGCGTTCTCATGATTCAATTCAAAACTGAACTGGGTGAGATCTCCGTCAGCAGTGCCGTGTTCTCCAACATCACCGGCATGGCTGCCACCAACTGCTTCGGCGTCAAGGGCATGGCCTTCCGCTCCATGACGGACGGGCTGGTCCACCTGCTGCGCCGGGAGGCCATGAGCAAGGGCGTCAGCATCACCTATCATGAAGACAACTCCATCTCCATCGAGCTGCACATCGTCGTGGAAAACGGCGTGAACCTGCCGGCGGTCTGCCGCTCCATCATGAATGAGGTGCGCTATGTCGTCCATCAGAACACCGGGGTACAGGTCCGAGCCGTGGACGTGTGCGTCGATTCCATGATCCTGTAAGGGAGGAGCCACGTCCATGAACGAACAGAAAGAACAAATTACCGGGGCGCTCTTCAAGCAGATGGTTCTGCACGGCGCCGCCGCCATCAACGCCCAGAAGCAGGCAATCAACGACCTGAACGTGTTCCCCGTCCCCGACGGCGACACGGGCACCAATATGTCCATGACCATCGGCACCGCCGTGACGGAGCTGCGCAAGGCGACCCCCGCCACGCTGACCCAGGCCGCGGACCTCACCGCCTCCGCCCTGCTGCGGGGCGCCCGGGGCAACTCCGGGGTCATTCTCTCCCTGCTGTTCCGGGGCCTCTCCAAGGGCCTCAAGGGCATGGAGACCGCCGACGCGGACGCTTTCTCCGCCGCCATGCAGGAGGGCGTCTCCGCCGCCTACAAGGCGGTGATGAAGCCCGCCGAGGGGACCGTGCTCACCGTCTCCCGCCTGGCCGCCAAGGAGGCGGTGGACACCGTTGCCGCCGGGGAGACCCGGCTGGACGCAGTGCTGGAGGCCGCCATCCGCAAGGGCTATGAGACCCTGGCCCAGACCACCGATATGAACCCGGTGCTGAAGAAGGCCGGCGTGGTGGACGCCGGCGGCAAGGGCTATCTCCTGATCCTGGAGGGCATGCTGGCCGCTCTGCGGGGCGAGCCCCTGCCGGAGGTGGCGGAGGGCGCCGCCGAGGAGGAGAAGGCCGACTTTGCCGCCCTCTCCCTGGAGGACATCACTTTCACCTTTGACACGGTGTTCATCGTCCGCAAAACCGGGAACAAGCCCCTGGAGCCCTTCCGGGCCTACCTCAGCAGCATCGGCGACAGCCTGGTGATCGGCGAGGACGACGAGGCCTTCAAGGTCCACGTCCACACGGACATCCCCGGCGCCGCCCTGACGGAGGCCCAGAAGTACGGCACCCTGGAGCTGGCCAAGATCGAGAACATGCGCACCCAGGCGGAGGATCTGGCCGCCGGCAAGCAGGCCCAGAGCACCGACGACCTGGACGCGGTGGAGGAGGAGCTGGAGCACAGCGAAGCGCCGGAGGCCCCGGCGGTGGCTCCCCCGGAGAAGAAGTACGGCTTCCTGGCGGTCTGCGCCGGCGAGGGGCTTGCCGCCGTCTTTAAGGACCTGGGCGCCGACGGCGTGGTGTCCGGCGGGCAGACCATGAATCCCTCCACGGAGAGCATCCTGGAGGGGGTCAACCGGATTCCCGCGGAGACTGTTTTCGTCCTGCCCAACAACGGCAACATCATCATGGCCGCCCAGCAGTGCGGCGCGCTGACGGAAAAGCAGGTGGTGGTGATCCCCACCAAGACGATCCCCCAGGGCATCACCGCCATGATGAACGTGGACTTTGACGCCCCCGACGCGGACGCCATCACGGAGGCCATGACCGGCAGCCTCTCCTCCGTCACCACGGCCCAGATTACCTACGCCGCCCGGGACTCCGATTTCGACGGCTTCACCATCCGGGAGGGGGACTACCTGGCTCTGGAGGAGGGGAAGCTCTTCGGCACCGATCCCTCCATCGACGCCCTGCTGGAAAAGCTGGCGGATCAGGCCATGGCGCGGAGCGCGGAGTTCGTCTCCCTGTACTTCGGCGAGGATGTCAGCGAGGAGGATGCCCGGCGCGCCTCGGAGATCTTCCAGGCCCGCTGCCCGGAATCCGAGGTGGCGGTGCTCTCCGGCGGACAGCCCGTGTACTACTATATCATCAGCATGGAATGAACGGAAAGGGATCGCCGTCCGAAAAGACGGCGATCTTTTTTTGGCGGGTTTTCAACAGAAACCGAAAGCGATTGCCTCCGGCTTTGCGGAGGGCGGGAAGGGCGCTCCCCGCGAAAGAAACCAGCCCGGGTCATCAGGCCCGGGCTGGTTTTTTATCGTCTGTACCAGATGAGCATACTGAGGTGGGCCTCCTCCCGCCCAGGGTTCCGGTAGTTGTGGGGCTGGTCCGCCGGAAAGCGCAGGGAATCCCCGGCCCCCAGCCGGTAGGTCTCCTCCGGCAGGCCGATCTCCACCTCCCCGGCGAAGACGGTCACAGACTCCTCCGACCCCGGCAGGTGGGGCTGGGCCTCCAGGGAGCCGCCGGGCAGGATCACGATGCGGTAGGTCTCAAATCCCCGCTCCTCATCATAGGGGAACGCCGGGTAGTTCCGGTACCGCCCCCCGTCCTCCTCCAGCGCCACCCCGTCTGCGCCCCGCAGCAGAACCGGCAGCTCCCGGGACGCCTCCACCAGGGAGGTAAAGGAGACCCGGTAGCCGTTGGCCATCTTCCACACCACGGAGATCGTGGGGTTGACATCCCCCTTTTCAATCTGTGCCAGCATGCTGCGGGACACCCCCGTCAGCCGGGCGGCCTCCTCCAGGGTCAGCCGCTTCTCCTCCCGGAGCCGCCGGGCATTCTCCGCCACAGTCCTGTTGATATTCATATCCGTTCGCTCTCCACGATTGACAAGATCTTGAATTTATAGTACACTATCCAGGAAATCTAAGATGTTGGATGGATTGATGGATATATTGTATCCCCTTTTGGGGGAGCCGTCAATCCCCCTCTGTCCATCCGACGGAACAGGAGGAACCTGCCATGTACACGCTGGAGCTGGCCCGGGAGGCCGATGTCCCCCGCTGCGGGGAGATCCTCGACGAGGGCCGGGCCTTTCAGCGGGCCCAGGGCTTCGTCCAGTGGACGGAGGACTACCCCAACACCGACACCATCCGGGCGGACATCCGAAACCGGAAGGGCTATACGATCCGGGCCGACGGTGTCATCGCCGCCTACCTGTGCGTTGATTTTGACGGGGAGCCCGCCTACGCGGAGATCCAGGGCGCCTGGCAGACGGAGCCGCCCTATGCCGTCATCCATCGGATGGCCTTTGCCGGGGCCTTCCGGGGCCAGGGGCTCGCGGAGACCGCCTTCCGCCTGGTGGAGGACCTCTGCCGGGAGCGGGGCGTCCGGAGCCTCCGGGTGGATACGGGCTTTCCCAACCGGCGGATGCAGCATGTCCTGGAGAAAAGCGGCTTCACCCACCGGGGGACGATCTTCTACCAGGGCGGGGAACGCATGGCCTATGACAAGTCCCTGTGATCCGCCGCAGGGAATCTAAAAACCAGGGCTCCGGCGAAAGCCGAGGCCCTGGTTCTCTCTATGCAGATGGGTGCGCAGGCTCCCGCCTCCGGCCGCGCCGGGGCGCTTACAGGGCCGCCATCTGGGCAGCCACGCTCTCCTCGCAGCTCCGCTGGGCCTGGAGGGTCTTGTCCATCAGCTCCTCCAGGGTCCAGCCCAGGCGCTCGGCGCCGGTCTTGATGACGTCCCGGGAGCAACCGGCGGCAAACTTCTTGTCCTTGAACTTCTTCTTCAGGGAGCTGACCTCCATGTCCTGGCAGCTCTTGCTGGGGCGCATGAGGGCCGCCGCGCCGATCAGGCCCGTCAGCTCGTCGGCGGCGAAGAGGACCTTCTCCATCTCATGGGTGGGCTCCACATCGGAGCACAGGCCGTAACCATGGCTGCACACGGCATGGACGAATTCCTCGCTGCACCCGATCTCCGAGAGCAGCTCCGGGGCCTTTCTGCAGTGCTCCTCCGGCCACTGCTCAAAGTCCACGTCGTGGAGCAGTCCCACGGTGGCCCAGAAATCCGCGTCCTCCCCATAGCCCAGCTCCTGGGCGTACCAGCGCATGACGCCCTCCACCGTCAGGGCGTGCTGGATGTGGAAGGGCTCGTGGTTGTACTTTTTCAAAAGGGACAGCGCGGTGTCCCGGTCCGGGCAGTTCTTCATGAAATCCTCTCTCCTTTTTCCTCTGTGTGGTCTCTGGGGTCTGGATCGCCGTCCAGCGTGACAAAGTAATCGTAGTAGGGCAGCAGGAACGTGAATCCCTCCCGCAGCCGTCCCACGATCTCCCGGCTGAACAGCTCGTCCGTCAGCTTGTCATTGTGGCAGATGGTGAAAGACTTCGCCCGGTACCAGGGCTCCAGGAGCTTGGAGGGGGCCGGGGCCCTGGGGCGCTTGTAGTCCTCCGTCTCCAGGACGAACTCCTTCTGCCGGTTCAGCCTGCGGGTCAGCTTCTCCATGGTGTCCGGGTCCCGGTCGACCCGCGCCCGGAGCTTGGCCATGGTCAGGGATTTCGGCATGTAGTACCCCATGCCGTAGGTCCACCCCTCCGGCATCAGCTCGAACCAGAAGGTGGGGTGGGCCGTCCACTGCTCCGAGGGCTGCTCCACGGAGAACCAGAGGCTCTCCTTATAGGGCCCCCGGCCGTGGAGGCGGCGGGCGTCCCGGTAGATGCGGGTCACCTTGCGGATCAGGCCGTAGTCCGGCCGCTGCTCCCGCAGGAATTCGTACAGCTCGTCTGCCAGCTCCCGCATGGGCTGGTAGAACTGCGTCAGGTAGACGTCCTTGTGGGCCTCGAACCACGTCCGCTCATTGTTGAAGCGGATGCCCCACATAAAGTCCACGGTCTCGTCCGTAAAGCCAGTGAACATTCGCCGCCTCCTGGCTCAGGGCATACTCCGGGCGGCGGCCACGATCATCTGCACGCACAGCTCGTCCCCCAGAACGCCGCTGTCCAGGGTCAGGTGGTAGTTGTGGCTGTCGCCCCACTGTTTTCCGGTATAGTGGTTATAATAGTTCCGGCGCAGATGGTCCTTCCGCACGATCAGCCGCTGGAGCTCCGTGGTGTCGGTGATACCGGTCTCCTTCCGCATCCGCTCCGCCCGATGGATCTCGCTGGCGTGGATGAAGACGTTCAGGCAGGGAATCCCGCTGGTGCGGAGAATCTCGTCGGCGCAGCGCCCCAGAATCACGCAGGGCCCCTGCTGGGCATAGCGCAGGATCACTGCCTGCTGCACGTCGTGAATGGCGTCCTGGGTATTGGGATAGTAAGCGCTGTTGGAGAGAATGCTCTTGAGGAAGGCGCTGGTCTTGGAGACCTCCTCCTCTTCCTGCTGCACCGTCTCCGTGTCGTAGCCGCTGGCCTGTACCGTCTCCCGGACGATGTCCCGGTCGTAGAGCTCGATGCCCAGCTCCTGGGCCACCTGCTTTCCGATGGTATGTCCGCCGGCACCGTACTCCCGGCTGATGGTGATGACCTTGTTCATCTCTGCTCCTCCTATTTCCGCGGGTGCGTGGGGAATCGTTTCCTCCCTCTGCCCGCGGGGCGGTTTTGAAAAAATCCAGACTGTTTTGGCGGCCCGCCTTCTACCCGGGAATATGCAAAACGCCGCGTGGTACAATGGCCGCTCTGCGGCCATTGTACCACAACTCCCTATGGGACGCAATGGGAATCTGCCCGGTTGTCTCAGCGCGGAGGAGCGCAGGTCTCCGTGCGCATGCTCCGCTCCAGCATGGCCAGCAGGCTGTCCGCCTGCCGATACGCGCCGCTGCTCATCTCCTCCAGCAAACGGCCCAGGCAGACATCCGTGGTGCCGTCCGCCGCCCGGGCGTAATTCATCCCGGTGCAGGCGGCGACATGATACCGCTCCCGCAGCGCCGCGCACCAGGGAGTGCCGGCAATGCGCTGGCACACGATGCTGGGCCGGTAACACTCGCCGGTGATCAGGTAGTGTACCGCCAGCAGCCGTTTGGCCCGCGCCCCGCTCTCCGCCGCCATCTCCCGCAGCCGCTGCCGGGCCCAGGAGGGCGCCCGGCGGGACAGGGCCTGCAGCTGCCGCTGGTCCTCCAGCTCCTCCTCCGCGAAGCCCGTGAGCACCTGCAGCATCTCCATCGCCGCGGTCCCCATGCAGCAGGGATTCTCCTCCGCCCCGGGCAGCAGGCTCGCCTGCCGGTCCTGGGCCGGCGTCATCGCCGGCGCCGCCTGCCCGCTGGATTCCGAAGCTGCCGGCTGGGCCGTCTGTTCCGGCGGATAGGGCTCCAATCCCGGCGCCACCCGCTGCCAGAGCCGGTCATACTGGCGGAAGTCATACACCTCCGGCGTATGTAGATTCTGATCCATGTTGAGTCCCTCCTTTTCTCTCCAGCGTATGCGGCGGGGAAAAAATCGTGACTGTTGCAAAAACAACATCTACAACTTTCGCCCCCAGGTTAAAATATTCTGGGAATCCAAGAACCTTACGTTGCTTTTTCCCCTGTATTCTGCTAAAATAGAGAAACTGTGAGCATGTTTACCAGGAAAGGAGGTTCCGGTATATGCTGGAACTGAAACATATCAGCTACGCGGTCCGGGAGGGCGACAGCGAACTCGGCATCTTGAAAGACATCTCCCTGACCATTGACGACCACCGGCTGGTGGTATTTACCGGCCCCAACGGCGGCGGCAAGACCACCCTGGCCAAGATCATCATGGGGCTGGTGAAGCCCACCGGCGGCCAGATCCTCTGGAATGGCCAGGATGTCACGGACCTGGGCATCACGGAGCGGGCCCGCCTGGGCATCAGCTACGGCTTCCAGCAGCCCCCCCGGTTCAAGGGGCTGACGGTCCGCAGCCTGCTGACCATC
>CAJFNE010000010.1 GCA_904393855.1 uncultured Oscillibacter sp.
CTCATCTGGTGGGTGATCACCACCACGGTGACCCCCAGCTTCTCGTTCAGGTCCTTCAAGAGGCCCAGGATGGAGGCGGTGGTGGTGGGGTCCAGGGCGGAGGTGGCCTCGTCGCACAGCAGCACCTTGGGGTCCGTGGCCAGGGCCCGGGCGATGGCCACCCGCTGCTTCTGACCGCCGGAGAGCTGGGAGGGATAGGCATTGGCCTTGTCGGCCAGGCCCACCAGCTCCAGCAACTCCAACGCCCGCTCCCTCGCGCGGGCGGCGGGGACGCCGCTGATCTCCATGGGGAAGCAGACATTTTTCAGGCAGGTCCGCTGCATCAGGAGGTTAAAGCTCTGGAAGATCATGGTGATCTTCCGCCGGGCCAGCCGCAGTTCCTTTTCCGAGAGGGCGGTCATGTCCTTGCCGTCCACGATCACCGTGCCGGCGGTGGGCCGCTCCAGCAGGTTCATGCACCGCACCAGCGTGGACTTGCCCGCGCCGGAGAGGCCGATGATGCCGAAGATCTCCCCCTGGCGGATGTCCAGGTTGATGTCCTCCAGGGCGTGGACAGCGCCGTCGCCCTCGCCGAAGGTCTTGGTCAGATGTTGAATTTGAATGATGGATTCACTCACAGGATGAACGCTCCTTTATCCGTGAATTTCCGCAAAAGCTTCCTGCGCCATACAGCGTGCCGCGAACAGGGACCCATGGCCGCGCATGAAGTTTTCGCGCATCCCCTCCGGCTGCCCCGCAGGGGCGAGGAGAGGACGCATTGATTTTTTACACAATAAAAAAGTCCTTGAAGCAAAGCCTCAAGGACGAACGTCGCAGACGCCGTGGTACCACCTTGGTTCGCGCACCCCCTCGCGGGGACGGCCTTTGAGAGTGCCAGCACACTCCTGCGCTGTGACGTGCGCTCACGTCGTGACCTATGCCCCCTGGGGACGGTCGGCCACGCAACTCCAAGACCATGTTCGGCAAGCTCTTCCGCGCCCCGTTTCACCAGACCGGAGCTCTCTGTGGCGGCCGAAGCCCGCTTACTCTTCTCTTCATCGTCTTTCCTGTATGGAATTTTGTTATCTGGGTTGTAGTTTACACGTTATCGCTTTTTCTGTCAACAGATAAAAAACCCAGAGACGCCCAAAAAATAGAGCCGCCCTTTGTGTAAAACCCACAAGCCCCTCCGGTATCCGCGCCGCGCGGGAGGGACAGTCTGCCGATCTTCCCCAGAAAACCGGAAAAAAATCCATTTTCCATCCGGTATTGGATTGAAAGCCGGCGGTAAAACTGCTATCATACAGGCAGACTCCTGTAAGACAAAGGAGGCGGGCTATGAGGTCTCCGCGTGATAAAAATTCCATCCTGCGCTGGCTGGGGGATCTGCTGTGCGGCATCCTGATCGGCGCGGGCGCCATTCTGCCGGGAGTGTCCGGCGGTGTGCTGGCGGTGGTGTTTGACGTCTACCGCCCCTGTATGGAGGTGCTGACCCATCCCCGGACGGCGATCCCAAAGTACTGGCGGATGTTTGTCCCTCTGGGGATCGGCGGCGTGGTGGGCTTTTTAGGGTTTGCCAAGGGGATCTCCGCGGCGCTGGATGTGTCCACCACCGTGACCACCTGGCTCTTCATCGGCCTGATCGTAGGCACCGTGCCCGCGCTCTTCCGGGAGGCCGGGAAGGAGGGCCGCTCCGCCGCCTCCTGGATGAGCCTGGTTCTGTGCGCCGCGGCCATGTTCGCCAGCTTGTTTTATGTCAGCCACGTGGCCCAGGTCTCCGTGACCCCCAACTTCTGGTGGTACAACTTCTGCGGGGTGCTGTGGGGCATGAGCGTGATCATTCCCGGTATGACCTCCTCCTCCGTGATGATGGCCCTGGGGCTGTACGAGCCCATGCTGGAGGGGCTGGCGAATCTGGATTTCGTGGTGCTCGCCGCCTGCGTGCCGGGGATTGTCCTCTCCATCCTGCTGCTGGCCCGCCTGATGACCTGGCTCCTGCGGACCCACTACTCCGTGACCTTTCACGGGATTTTGGGCATCGTGCTGGCTTCTACATGCGTGATCATCCCCCTGGAGTATACGGCGGGGGAGATCGTGTGGTCGGCCGTCTGCTGCGGCGGAGGCTTCCTGCTGGCGTATCTGCTGGCCAAGCTGGACCGCCGGATTGAGAAATAAGGGAACCGCGTCCCGGCCGGGACGCGGTTTTTTCAGCCCAGGCGGGCTTGACACCGGCTTCCGGCGGTTGGTATCATGGAAGCAGATTCCGGCTGAAGTCCCAATTCATCAGGAGGAAAAAGGAGGAGACCGTATGACCGACCGAAGAGAGGACCATCGGGGGAAGAAGATCGTATTCGTATCCAGCTGCCTGCTGAACACCAACAACAAGGTGCGGGGGCTGGCCCGTTACAGCGGCATGTGCCGGGAGGTGTTCGACACCCTCTGCGACTACGGGCTGGGCATCCAGCAGATGGACTGCCCGGAGACGCTGTACCTGGGCATCCAGCGCTGGTGGTACACGAAGAACCTCTATGACTGCCGCGGCTTCCGGGACCACTGCCGCCAGTGCGCGGAGCGGGCCGTCACCTACATGGAGGAGTACGCCCGGGCGGGCTATCAGGTGGTGGCCATCCTTAGCTGCGACGGCTCTCCCACCTGCGGCGTCACCATCACCAGCTACGACACCAATTGGGGCGGCAGTCCGGTGGAGCTGAGCTACAACGACGCCATCGTCCAGGGCAAGGGCGTGTACATCGAGGAGCTGGAGCAGGCCATCCGGGACCGGGGGCTGGAGATACCGCCCTTCTATGGGCTGGCCCTGGACGACGAGTCCGTGGACCTGGATCGGATCATCAAGGACTTCCGGGCGTTCATTCAGTCGGTCTGCGGTTGAAAACAGCGGCCGAGAGAACAGAAAAAGGCGGGGGCTCCCTCTGGGGAGTCCCCGCCCTATATTGCCGTTTGGGGCCAGCCGCTCACGCGCGGTGGAAGCGGTCCATCTCCGCCAGGAAGGCCTGCCCGTACCGCTCCGCCTTGACGGTGCCCACGCCGCTGACCGCGCGGAACTCCGCCAGGGTCTGGGGCTGGGTGGCCGCCAGCTCCCGCAGGGTCTTGTCGGAGAACACCACGTAGGCAGGCACCCCCTGCCGCCGGGCGATGGAGGCCCGCAGGGCCCGCAGCCGCTCGAAGAGCTCCGCCTGCCGGCCGTCCAGCTCCGCCGGAGCCCGCCGGATGCTGGGGGCCCGCTCCTCCTTGACCACCGGCATGGTGAGGGTGGGAGCGTTTTGCGCCACATCCTCCGCCCGATCCCCCAGCCGGACCACCGGGAACTCTCCGGGGGAGAGCTGGAGGATGCCCTCGTCCAGCAGGAAGCGGATGCGCTCCCGCACCTGCTTCTGGGTCAGCTCCCCCAGGAGTCCGTAGCTGGGCTCCCGGTCCAGGTGGAATTTCCGGACCTTCTCCGTGTCCGCGCCGCAGAGGGTCTCCGCCACGAGATTCACGCCGAAGTGCTGCCCCAGCTCCGCCACGCAGCGGACAATGAGCTGGGCCTCCCGGCTGATGTCCACCTCCTCGAAGTTGTGGAGGCAGTTGCAGCACCCGCCGCAGTAGTCCGGGGCGAACTCCCCGAAGTAGTGCAGGATGTACTGCCGGAGGCACCGGCGGGTTCGGCAGTAGCCGGTCATCTGCCGCAGCCGCTGGAGATCCCGCTCCCGCAAGGCCGCCGCGGTCCGCTCGTCCAGCTCCTCCCGGGGCTCGCTGTGGGTGATCAGGAACTCCCCGGTCCGCACGTCCTGGCCGCTGTACAGCAGGATGCAGCTGGAGGGCTCTCCGTCCCGCCCCGCCCGGCCCGCCTCCTGGTAGTAGCTCTCCAGGTCCTTGGGCATGTTGTAGTGGATCACATAGCGCACGTCGGACTTGTCGATCCCCATGCCGAAGGCGTTGGTGGCCACCATGACCTGGGCCCGGTCGTAGAGGAAGTCCTCCTGGTTTTTCTGCCGCTCCTCCGGCTCCAGCCCGGCGTGGTAGCGGGTGGCGGCCACGCCCCGCTCCCGGAGGAAGTCGCAGACCTCCTCCACGTTCTTTCGGGTGGAGCAGTAGACGATGCCGCACTTGCCGGGGCGGCTCTTTACCAGCTCCAGCAGGGCGGCGCGCTTGTCCGCGGGCTGCTGGACCTCGAAGTACAGGTTTTCCCGGTCAAAGCCCGTGGTGACCCGCAGGGGGTCCCGCAGGCTCAGGAGGTGCTCGATGTCCTCCCGCACCTCCGGCGTAGCGGTGGCGGTGAAGGCCCCCAGGGGCGGGCGGCTTTGCAGCCTCTCCACGAAGGCGGGGATGTTCCGGTAGGAGGGGCGGAAGTCCTGGCCCCACTGGGAGATGCAGTGGGCCTCGTCCACCGCCACCAGGGAGATGTCCGCCGCCTCCGCGAAGGACTGGAACCCCTCGGTCTCCAGCCGCTCCGGGGCCACGTAGATGATCTTGTAGCGCCCCTCCTTCGCCCGGCTGAGGGCCAGCAGGTACTGCTGGAAGGTCAGAGAGCTGTTCAGATACGCCGCCGGGACGCCCATCTGCACCAGCTGCGTCACCTGGTCCCGCATGAGGGACACCAGGGGGGAGATCACCAGGGTGATCCCCGGCAGCAGCAGGGCGGGAATCTGGTAGCACAGGGACTTGCCCGCCCCGGTGGGCATGATGGCCAGGGCGTCCCGGCCCGCCAGCAGGGCGTCGATGATCTCCTCCTGGCCGCCCCGGAAATCGTCGTAGCCGAAATAGGTTTTCAGCGCTTCCTCTTTGGTCATGGTCTCGTTCCTTTCTTTTGGACGGGACCCATTATACCACAGGTCGGGGCGGATAGGGAAGCCAGATATGGCAGCCCGCAAGGCGCCTGAAAAGAACGAGGACCCATGGCCATTTCGGCCATGGGTCCTTTGTAGGTCTCAATGGGACAGGAAATGCCCGTTACGGCTCCGGCTCCCAGGGGATCGTCAGGTCCCCGAAGCGGACGGCGGCCACCTGGTCCAGCAGGATGGGGCCATCCGAGCCGCAGGACAGGTAGCTCTCCCCGCCGTGAGGATGGCTGGGATCATAGATATGACCGCCGCCCTCCGGCCGGAGGGAGATTTCGCTGCCGTCCTCCAGTATCAGCGTCGGGGCGGGAATGTCCAGAGCGCCGGCGAGCGGGCCTGTCACATACCAGAGCCTGGCCCCCAGGGGACGCAGGGTGAGGGTCAGCAGCTCCGCGGTTTGGATCAGCTCGCCGTCGAGGGCAATGTTGCCCTCCAGAGTATACCCCTCCAGGTTCATGGTGACGCTGCTGCCGTCGCAAGGGAGGTCAAAGGTCATGGACCAGTTCCCGGGGGCTAGAATCTCCGCTCCGTTGGGGCCGTAGGAGGTAGCATCTACCAGGTCCTCCAGATACAGGGTGCAGGGAACGGCGCCCCCCATCGGGAGGGAGAGCGGATCGTGGGTGTCCCGCTCAATCCGCAGCAGGAACCGCTCCGGCCCCTCCGCCGGGGATTCCTCCTCCAGCCAGTTCAGGTTGGTGGAGGTGCTGGAGTAATTCTCCCAGCCCTCCACGTCCATCTCCACCTTGAGGGTGTCAAAGGTCACGATCTCCGGGTCGATGTCCTCCGGCAGGTCCAGGGTCAGGTAGAAGAAGAAATGGTTCCCGTCGCCGTAGGCCTCCTCCAGCGTCACCGTGACGCCGCCGTCCGTGACGCTCCGGCCCAGCACGGCGGTGTCCTCCTGGATGACCGTCTCCTGCTCCGCCGTCAGCCCGCCGCTCCATGAGCGGAGGTAGTCCAGAATCCCGGACAGGGCCCCCGACGCCGCCAGGGCGGACACGGACAGCACCACCGCCACCGCCGCCGCCAGCAGGAGCGTCCGCCGGTAGGGGGGACGGCGGGGCCGGTCCAGGGCCCCGGAGCGGATCTCCTCGCAGAGCTGGTCGAATTCCTCCTCATAGGCCGCCGGCAGGGGCAGGGTCTCCCGGCGGGCCAGTTCCCGCAATCGCAGATCCAGTTCATCCATGATGCTCCACCTCCAACAGATTTCGCAGCTTGTCCCGGGCCCGGCTGAGCCGGGTCCGCACCGCCCCCGGGGAGGCGCCCACCACCCGGGCGATCTCCTCCGTGGTCAGGTCCTCGTAGTAAAACAGCACCACCGCCTCCCGCTGCTCCCGGGGGAGCTGATCCACCGCCCGCCACAGGGTGTCGTCCACCTGCGGCCCGGGGACGGCGGGCTCCTCCGCCAGCTGGTCCAGGGGGACCGTCCGCCTCCGCCCCCGGCAGAGAGCGTAGGCCTCGTTTCGGACGATCTTCATGAGCCAGGGCTGAAATTTTTCCCGGCTGCGCAGCTGGCCGAACCGCTCGTAGGCGCGGCAGATGCCCTCCGCTACCGCCTCGGCGGCGTCCTCGGGGTCCCCGGTGATGCTGAGAGCCAGCCGGTACAGACTGGTTTTGGACCGCTGCAATTCCTCGCAGAACCACGCCCGGTCCTGATGGGAAAGTGTCATAGCCTCACCTGCTTTCTGTCTGTATGATGGCGCGGGGGCGCGGATTGTTACCGGATTCTGCGAAAAAATTCCCCTCGGAACTCCGAGGGGAATTTTGGGGGAGATCAATAGCCGTTGACCATCACGTCCAGGACCTGGCTGGCCACGGTGCCCGCCACGGAGCTGCCGCCGCCGCCGTTTTCCACCAGCACCACGAAGGCGTAGGGGTGGTCCTCATCCCGGAGGAACCCGGCAAACCAGGCGTGGGGCGTCTGGCCGTCCCCCACCTCGGCGGTGCCGGACTTGGCGCAGATATCCATATTGGGGAAGCGGCCGGCACCGTAGGTCTGGGCCACGTTGTTGGCCATCAGGTCCGCCAGGGTCTCCGCCGTGGAGGCGTCGATCAGCCGCCCGGTATGGGTGGTGATGTGGGGCAGGGAGGGCAGCCCCAGGGAGGAGACGGTCCGCTCGATCAGGTAGGGGGTGGCTGCCTTGCCGCCGTTTGCGATGGCTCCCATGTAGAGCATCAGGGCGCAGGGGTTCACCAGGTCCTGGCCCTGGCCCACGCCGGCCCAGCCCAGCTCCCCGTCGGTGATGTCCGTCCACTGGAAGGTGCCGGCGGCGGTGGGCAGGCCGCTGACGGAGTAGCTGTCCGTGAGGCCCGCCTGCTCCGTGTATTGCTGTAGGGTCTCCCCGCCCAGCTCCTGGGCGATCTGGGCGAAGGCCACGTTGCAGCTGTTGGCGAAAGCCTCGCTGATGTTCTGTTCCCCGTGGGTGCCGGAGCAGATGATGGTCTCCCCGCCGATCACCACGCTGCCCTGGCAGTCCCAGGTCCGGTCGAACAGGTCGGGGATCTCCTCGATGGCCGCCGCCAGGGTGACCGTCTTGAACACGGACCCCGGCGTGAAAGTGGAGGAGAGGAAGCGGTTCAGGTACGCCCCCCGGTAGCGGTCGTTGGTCTCGATGTCGGAGGGGACGTTCAGGGGGTCGTAGCTGGGGGAGGAGACCATGCAGAGGATCTCCCCGGTCTCGTAGTTGTACACTGCCACCGTGCCCGCGTGGCCGTTCAGGGACTGGTAGGCCTCGTAGTTATAGCGGGCGTCAATGGTGAGGTAGAGCTCGTTGCCCTGGGCGCCGAAGGCGCCGCTCACCAGGTTGTAGCCCGTCAGCTTGTCAGCGAAGGCATTCAGGGCCCCGGTGCCGATGCGGCCCTGCAGGTCCCCCACCGCGTGGAGGGTGGCCTTCCGGACCGTCTTATTGTCATAGTAGGTGCGCTGGCCGTTCTCCACGGAGGAGAGCACGTCCCCGTCCCGGTCCAGCACCGTGCCGGCGGCCAGAACGCCGCTGCTGTCGTAGAGGTGGCGGTTGAAGGCGGAGGAGGCCCAGCTGCCCCCGTCCAGGCAGTACTTCACCAGGAAGATCCCCAGCCCCGCCGCCAGCACCAGGGCCAGCAGCGCGCAGATGACGGCCCGGCGTTCAATTTTCCTCATGGTCCGCCTCCTTTCCGGTGGCAAAGGGGTCTCCGATGGGGGCCGCCCGGCGGCGGGCCTCCTCGGTGAGCCGTCTGTGAGCTCCGCGCCGGATGGCGAAGCTGGCATTCTCCCGGGTGTCCGTAGCTTTCAGATAGGCCAGAAGGCCCCAGGCGGACATCATGGCGGAGCCGCCGTTGGAGACGAAGGGGAACGTGACGCCGGTGAGGGGCAGCAGGTCCACGGAGCCGAACACGTTCAGACAGGTCTGGAACACCAGCAGGGAGCCGGCGGCGCAGGCGGCGATGATATAGAAGCTGGACCGTCCCGCCCGGCAGGCCCGGACGGCGAACACCGCCAGGGTGATGATGGACCCCACCGCCAGCACGGCGATCAGCAGTCCCCACTCCTCGCACAGCATGCCGAACACCAGGTCCGTGTCCGCCGCCGCCACATTGTGCAGCCACCCCTCGCCGCCGCCCATGCCGAAGAGACCGCCGGAGGCCGCCGCCGACATGGTGCGGGTCTGCTGATAGCCGGTGGTGGAGGCGGCCTCCCAAGCGTGGCCCCAAGAGGCGAAGCGGCTCAAAATATAGGGCTTGAACTTCAAAATAATGCCCGCCCCGAA
This sequence comes from uncultured Oscillibacter sp., assembly GCA_904393855.1. GTDB lineage: Bacteria > Bacillota > Clostridia > Oscillospirales > Oscillospiraceae > Oscillibacter. Next base: position 8,561 of record CAJFNE010000010.1, read on the forward strand.
CACCGCGCCGCCGCAGATCAGGGAGAGGGTGGCAAAATCCCCGGACCGCAGGTACGCGATCACCAGGAAAGTGACGAAGAAGATGGCCGCCGTGCCGAAGTCGCTCATAAGCCCCAGCAGGCCGATGCACAGGCCCGTCAGCACGATGAAGAGGGTCAGGTTCCGCTTGTGGAACAGCCGCTCCAGCGTGGCGGCGCCGGCGAAGATATAGCAGATCTTTGCAATCTCCGAGGGCTGGAAGGACATGCCGCCGATGGAGATCCAGTTGACGGCGCCGTACCGGGAGTCGCCGATCAGCAGCGTAATGCCCAGAAGCCCAATCGCTCCTGCCGCCATGAGCCAGCGGTTCTTCTGGACCCGGGAGAGGTCCCGGAGGAAGAGCCCCAGCACCAGGAACAGGATCAGTCCCAGCAGGATGGCCAGGAACTGCTTGTAGAGGCTTCCAGGCGCGCTGGAGGCGGTGACGGCCAGGGACAGCGTGGAGAGAAAGAAAGCGATGGTCTCCATCTCAAAGCCCACGCAGCGGGTGGCCCGCAGGATGCCGGCGTACAGCCACATCACCGCCGTCAGCCCCAGGAAGGCCAGGGGAATGGCCACGGAGGCCTCCGTCCCCGCCGCGATGATCAGCTGCAGGCAGGCCAGCACCTGGAATACCGTCAGCCACAAAAAGGAGGGCCACATGGCGGCGGGACGCTCCCGCCGGCGCTTGGCCTCCACCTCCTCCCGGTCCGCCACGGTCTGCGGCAGGAAGATCAGCGGCACGCCGCCCAGGGTGATGGTGTCCCCCAGCTTGACAGGCACGGAGCCGTTGACGGTCTCTCCGTTGACTGCCGTGCCGCCCTTGGAGTCCAGATCATAGAGGGTCCACTGCTCGTCGTCCCCCCGGCACAGCGCCGCGTGCTGCCGGGACACGCTGGGGAAGTTCAGCCGCACGTCGGCGGTCTGACTCCGGCCAATGATATTCTCCCAGTGGGTCAGCAGAATGGGCGTCCCGTTGGGCAGGCTCAGCTGCCCCCAGACCTCCGGCGTGTGGGGAATCCGCAGCAGGGACCGCACCGCCCGGTACAGGATCAGGATCGCCAGCACCGGGAATAGAAAACGGACAATGGCCGTATACCAGGTGCCGGCCAGGGGAAAACTGGTGAGCAGAGCCGTCCCTTGGTCCAGCAGGGCCTGCAGGGGGGCTGTCAGCTGTTCCATCTCCACCGCCTCCTTTCAAAAAAAATTGGTTTTAGTATAGCATTATTTCTCGGCTGTGTACAGTATTTCTAAATTTGCATGGAAAAGAGCGGTAAATTTTGCTTTTTCTCTTGACCTCCCGGGAGAAATCCATTAAAATGGAAAGGCGTCAAGTGTGACCATCAGAGAGCGGCGTCAAGCGCCGCTTCAACCATATTCGAAAGGCCGATCATTGTTATGAAACATCCTTACAAGACACGGGAAGGCGGCGCCACCGTCACCGTCTTCGTCCCGTATGACTGCAAGAATCACTGCCCTTTCTGCATCAATAAAGAGGAGTATGCGGACATGACGGGCTTCTCCCTGGACAAGATCTGCGAGAGCATCCGCCGGATGGATTCCATCACGCCATATTGCGACTTTGTTTTCACCGGCGGCGAGCCTTTCTCGGACCTGGAGGCCCTGCAGGTGATGCTGGACCAGGTACCCACCACCCACAAGGTCTATATCAACACCACCCTGCCGGTGTCCGAGCACCAGTCGGAGGACGACATCCTGGCTTTCCTGGAGAGAAATAAGCACAAGATCACCTGCGTGAATGTCTCCCGCCACTTACAGCACTATGTGGTGGAGTCCAATGACGGTCTGCTGGCCAAGCTGCCGGTGAAGTTCCGGGTGAACTGTGTCCTCTACAAGAATTACCCGGTGAAGGATTTGGTGCCCTATCTGGAGCGGTTCCACAAGATTCCTGGGGCGTCCATCCAGTTCCGGTTCGACTACACGGCCACGACCCCGGAGAACCTGTATGACGAGGAGCATGACAAGATCCTCCACGATCTCAAGCAGGTGGCCAAGTACACGGGGCTGGACGGCTGCCGGATGCGCTGCGGCTTCCACTTCGACTACAAGGGCATGGAGCTGACGTACCACAAGACCCTGCCCTACTCCACCATTGTGGAGACGGACCCCAAGGACGGCGTGACCTACGACATCCTATACGACATCCTCATCAAGCAGAACGGCGACATCCACTCTGACTGGACCGGCGTGCTGATGGATGTGGACGCCTATGAGAAGGTAGTCTTTGAGCCCTACGACCTGAAGTGGCTGGAGCGGATCGCCTGAACACCTATATCGACAAGCTGAGCGGCGGAGCGATCCGCCGCTTTTACTTTGACGGATTTTCTCCTTAAAATGTTGAAATTTCCGTGAATTCTGGCGGTGGCTTTTCTGGTAAGACGGTGCTAGAATAGGTCTGTTTTCCGTGAAGAGCTCTTCACGGATTTCAGATTGTTGGGGGGAGATCAAATGGCGTCCAGCCGGGGAACGGGTTACGAGATTGACATGTGCAGCGGCGCGATCCTGCCGAAGATGCTCCGCTTCGCGGTGCCGCTGATGTGCTCCAGCGTGCTGCAGCTGCTGTTCAACGCGGCGGATGTGATCGTGGTGGGCCGCTGGGCCGGGGACAACTCCCTGGCGGCGGTGGGGTCCAACACGTCGCTGATCAACCTGCTGGTGAATCTCTTCATCGGATTGTCCGTGGGCGCCAACATCCTGGCGGCCCGCTGCTATGGCGCCGGCGACAAGGAGGGCCTGCGCCAGACCGTGCACACCTCCATCCTGCTGAGCCTCCTCAGCGGCGTGGTGCTGGCGATTGTGGGCGCCCTCGGAGCCAGTACCATCCTGGGATGGATGCAGTCCCCGGAGGCGGTTCGCGGCCTGGCCGCCGTGTACCTGCGGATCTACTTCCTGGGGATGCCGGCCACCATGGTCTATAACTTCGGCGCCGCGCTGCTGCGGGCGGTGGGGGATACCCGCCGTCCCCTCTATTACCTGCTGACCGCCGGCATCGTGAACGTGGTGCTGAATTTGTTTTTCGTCATCGTCTGCAAGCTGGACGTGGCGGGCGTGGCCATCGCCACGGTGATCTCCCAGGTGATCTCCGCCACCCTGGTGCTGCGGTGCCTGATCCGGGAGCAGGGGGGAATCCACCTGGAGCTGCGGCAGCTGCGCATCTGGCCCTCCCGCCTGCGTCAGATCCTGCAGGTGGGCCTGCCGGCGGGCTTCCAGGGCGTGCTGTTCGCCCTGTCCAACGTGGTGATCCAGTCCTCGGTGAACTCCTTCCAGGAGACGGTGGTGGCGGGCAACGCGGCGGCGGCCAACATTGAGAGCTTCATCTACGCTGCCATGAATGCTTTCTATCAGGCGAATATCTCTTTCAGCAGCCAGAACTACGGTGCCGGCCAGTACAACCGCCTCCGCCCGATCCTGCTGCGGGCCCAGGGCTGTGTGATTGCCACCGGGGTACTGCTGGGGGGGCTGGCGGTGCTGTTCGGCCGCCAGCTGCTGAGCATCTACACAGACAGCCCGGACGTCATCGACGTGGGGCTGGAGCGGCTGGCTATCGTCTGCGGCACCTACGCCATCTGCGGCATGATGGACGTGATGGTGGGGTCCCTGCGGGGCCTGGGCTATTCCATCATGCCCATGATCGTCTCCCTGCTGGGGGCCTGCGTCCTGCGGTTGATCTGGATCGCGACGATTTTCCAGCTTCCGCAGTTCCACACGCCGGAGACCATCTACTGGTCCTACCCGTTCTCCTGGATCATCACTTTCTTGGCCCATGTGGGCTGCTACCTCTGGGCCATGCGGCGGCTCCAGCGCCATCTGGCGGAGGACCGGGTACCCTATACCGCCTGAGGACGGACCATCAAAGTAAAACGCTGGATTCCCCGTGGGGAATCCAGCGTTTTTCCGTTATTCCGGCAGATGGACCAGCCCGGCCTCCACCAGCTTCTGCAGGCTCATGAGGATGCCCAGCTTGGCGTGGTACCAGGTGAGGCCCCCCTGAAAATAGACCGCATAGGGGGGACGGATGGGACCGTCGGCGGAGAGCTCGATGGAGCTGCCCTGGACGAAAGCGCCCGCCGCCATGATGACGTCGGAGTCATAGCCCGGCATGGCCCAGGGCTCCGGGGTCACATAGCTGTCCACCGGGGCCGCGGCCTGGATGCCCCGGCAGAAGGCCACCATGGCCTCCCGGCTGCCCAGGGTGACGGCCTGGATGATGTCGTGGCGATCCTCCGCGGCCCGGGGCACGCAGGGAAAGCCTAGCTTCTCATAGATGCTGGCGGCGAAGATGGCGCCTTTCAAAGCCCCGGCCACCACCGTGGGGGAGAGGAACAGCCCCTGGTAGAACGCCGGCATCAGCCCCAGGTTGGCGCCCACCTCCTGGCCCAGACCCGGGGCGGAGAGCCGGTAGGCGCACCGGTCCACGCACTCCCGGGTACCGCAGATGTAGCCGCCGATGGGGGCCAGGCCCCCGCCGGGGTTCTTGATGAGGCTGCCCACCACCATGTCGGCCCCCAGGTCCGAAGGCTCCAGGGGCTCCACAAACTCGCCATAACAGTTGTCCACCATGATCTTCACATCCGGCTTGAGCCCCTTGCAGAAAGCGATCAGCTCCCCGATCTGGTGAACGGAGAAGGAGGGCCGGGTGGCGTAGCCCTTGGACCGCTGGATGGTGATGAGCTTGGTGCGGTCGTTGATCTTTTCCCGGATGGCGTCATAGTCGAAAGAGCCGTCGGGCTTCAAGTCCGCCTGCTGGTAGGTGACGCCGTACTCCGCCAGGGAGCAGGGGGAGGGGCGGATGCCGATGACCTTCTCCAGCGTATCGTAGGGGGCCCCTACCGGGGACAGCAGCTCGTCCCCCGGCAGCAAATTGGCGGAGAGGGCCACCGTCAGGGCGTGAGTGCCGCAGGTGATCTGGGGTCGCACCAGGGCCGCCTCCGTGTGGAACACGTCGGCGTAGACCCGCTCCAGGTTGTCCCGGCCCTCGTCGTCATAGCCGTAGCCGGTGGTGGCGGCGAAGTGGGTGGCGTTCACCCGGTTCTTCTGCATGGCGGCGATGACCTTGCCCTGGTTGTACTCCGCCGTCTGGTCAATGGCGTCAAACCGGGTCCGCAGGCCCTGCAGCACCGCCTCGCCGTATTCATACACAGCCCGGCTGACACCCAACTGCTCATACATTGATATCAGTTCCATGAAGTTCATCCTCTTCCTGTTTTTCTCATACAGCTGAACATTATAGCAGGCTTCCGGACCTATGGCAAGGGCCTTTCCTGGTCCTCTGACAGAAAAACGCTGCGGCACACTCCGTGTGCCGCAGCGCGGATTGCCTATGTAGAAATTACACGTGGATACCGCCGACAAAGTAGGTATTGTAGTATCCGCTGGTCAGGTCACTGATGATCACACCGCCGCTGCGGGAAGAGGAGGAGTGAATGAACTGCCCATTGCCCACATAGATGCCGGCGTGAGAGCAGGCTTTGCCGGCGTTGCGGCTGGGATCGTTGAAGAACACGAGATCGCCGGGCTGCAGGGCGCTGATGCTCCAGACCTTGGTGCCCAGGCCGCTCTGCCACTGGCTGGTGGCGGAGTGAGGCAGGGAGTAGCCTGCCTGGCCGTAGACATACATGGTGAAGCCGGAGCAGTCAAAGCCGCTGGGGGAGGAGCCGCCGTAGACATAACGGGTGCCCAGATACTGCATGGCCAGGTCCACGATGTCGCTGGAGGAGCTGGAATTGGTCAGCACCAGGAAATCACTGCGGATGTACCCCTCGGTGCCGTATTTGCAGGTGACGTCATACCAGCCATCCACAAAACCGTTGATGGTGACGATGGTGTCGGCGTCCACGGTGTTGAGAACGTCGCTGTCAGTGGACGGGCCGGAGCGGACATACACGCCGTCTCCCGTGACGCGGCCATAGGTGGTGAACACGTTGTCCTGATCAATGACCATGTAATCGGCGGAGACATAGCCCACATCGCCGTTGTAGTTGACCTTGTACCAGCCGTCGATGGAGTCGTCCAGCACGGCCACGGCCACGCCCTCGTCCAGCGTGGTGATGATGGAGGAGGAAGTGGAGGCCTCCGCCCGCAGACGCAGGGAGGAGCCGGTGGTGGCGCCGACGGCGACGGCCTGCTGGGTCTCGGCGGCCGAGGCGAAGCCAGCCAGAAGCACGGTGGAGATGGCAGCGAGCAGGAACACGCGGACCATCTTGCCTGCAAAGTGTCTCATGGAAAGTACATCCTTTCGTGGTAATTTCTTTTGTGGCGAAAGTTCCTTTATTTCTCCTTGCCGGCCAGGGCCCGCTCCAGCCAGATGGCGGCGATGTCAATCGCGGCGTACAGACTGCTCTTCTCACTCTTCTTGACCACCCGGTCCCGGGATTTCAGATCCGGGTCCGTCAGCTGCAGCTGAATGGAGACCTTGGTGGCCAGATCCAGATCCTGTACCTTCTCCGTTTCCAGCACTTGCATCATAATAATATATTTTTCAGCCATCGTTCCGTAGTAGATCAGGTTATCAACCCGACGGAGCGGGTGGCCCTTGTAGATCAGTCCCTCTGCGTGGGCGGCCTTGCTAGCTGCCATGGAAACACCCCTTTGCAAAAATTGTAACCAAATTGTAACACATTTTTCCCGGATTGTCAACAATCGACGGGAAGATTTGGGGAGAGGAATCTTCTCCCAGGCGGAAAGACCTTGGGGCGCAAGGGATTGCGACTGGAAACAAAAATAAAAAAATCTGCCGGTCCCGGGACCGGCAGATGCAACGATGGTTACAAAATGATATCAAATGAGGTTACGTCCCGCTGGGAGCCGCGCGCCGGGGAGCGCGGCGCCGGCGCTTCTTCCGGCGGCCGCCCCGGCAGTTCAGGGGGGCGGCGCGCAGCGCGCCGTCAAACTCCCGCAGCAGGGCGGGTGTCACCTCCGGCACTGCCAGCTGGCCCTGCCACTGGCCGCTCTCCGTGGGGGAGAGGGTCAGGCGGCAGAGGAAGCTGCCGTGGGTGGAGCAGCGAAAATCCGCGTAGTAGCGGTCCCGGGCGGCGGTATACCAGCGGCGCACCCACACCGGCTCCCCGCACAGGGGGCATACCTGCCGCCGGGCGCCCCGGCCGTTGAGGGCGGCCTGGAGGGAGGGGTAGGGCCCCACCTGCCGCCGGGGCTGGGGCGGGAAGTCGGGTCCGTCCGCCAGGCGGCGGACCTCCTTGGGATAGGAGAGCAGCGACAGGGTCTCCGGCTTGATCCAGGCGGTGAGCAGGGCGGTGTACATGGCGTCATTCAGGGCGTTGTGGAACGTAAAGGTATCCGGAATCCCGCAGTATTCCACCGCCCGGTGCAGGGCCACCCCCTGCCGGGTGCCCGCCCGCAGGGAGAAAGCCGCCTGCAGATCAATCTGCTGCACGGGCTTGGGGACGGGGAGCTTCCAGAAGGCGCAGTTCCGGCGCAGAACATCGAAGTCGTCCCCGCCCCAGCCGGCAAAGACCGTCTCCTCCCCGCACCACTGCAGGAAAGACCGCAGGGCGGCGGAGAAGGTGACGGTGGACTCCAGGGACTGCCGCAGCTCCGGCAGGGCCTTGGCGGTGCGGTTCAGCTTCTTGTGGACGCAGGGCCGGATAAAGACGGAGAAGGTGTCCAGAATCCTTCCTCCCATCCGGTCCAGCCGCACTGCGCCGATCTGTAAAATTTCCTCCAGGGGAATCTTGTCATAGCTGCGATTCCACTCCAGGTCCAGAATAATCATGCTTGTTCAATCTCGCTTATCTCTGTAAATTCGCCTCTTATTGTAGCAGGCTTGCGGTCAAAAGGCAATGTGGATATAATAGGGATTGAAAATCCAATTGGAATGATGGCCAAGGGAGGAACTGACATGGAACTGGAAATTGCCCGGGAACTGATCCAATTTATCAACGCCAGCCCCAGCTGCTACCACGCCGCGGACACCGCGGCCCGGATGCTGTCGGAGCGGGGCTATGCGCGGCTCTGGGAGAGCCAGCCCTGGCGCCTTGCACCAGGCTGCGGCTATTACGTCCTGCGGGGGGACGCCAGTCTCATCGCCTTTCGGATTCCCCGGAGCGAGACCGCCGGCTTCCTGCTGGCGGCGGCCCACAGCGACTCCCCCACATTCAAAATCCGGGAGACGGCGGAGGTGCGCTCCGCCGGGGGCTGCCTGCGGCTGAGCGTGGAGCCCTACGGCGGCATGGTGATGCGCTCCTGGCTGGACCGGCCGTTGTCCGCGGCGGGGCGGGTGATGGTTCGGCGGGACGGGGCCATCGTCTCCCGGCTGGTGAACGTGGACCGGGATTTGCTGGTGATCCCCAGCGTGGCCATCCACATGGACCGGGAGGTGAACAAGGGCACGGCCCTGCGGCCCAACGTGGACCTGCTGCCCCTGTTCGGCCTGGGGAAGGAGCCCGGCGCCTTCCGCCGCCTGATCGCGGAGACCGCCGGCGTGCCGGAGGCGGACCTGCTCACCACGGATCTCTACCTCTATCCCCGGCAGCCCGCCGGCCTGCTGGGGGTTCAGGGGGAACTGATCGCCGCCCCGCGGCTGGACGACCTCCAGTGCGCATACGCCTGCCTCCGGGGCTTCCTGGACGCGGCGGAGGGCGGCAGCATCCCGGTGCTGGCGGTGTTTCACAATGAGGAGGTGGGCAGCGGCACCCGGCAGGGGGCGGACTCCACCTTCCTGACGGACGTGCTGGGGCGGATCGGCGGCGCCCTGGGCTGGACGGAGGAGCGGCGGCAGACCGCCGCGGCCAACAGCTTCCTGGTGTCGGCGGACAACGCCCACGCCGTCCACCCCGCCCACCCGGAGTACGCGGACCCCGGCGAGGCCCCGGTGCTGGGGGGCGGCGTGGTCATCAAGTACAACGCCAGCCAGCGCTACACCACCGACGCGGTGTCCGACGCCGTGTTCCGCCAGGTCTGCGACCAGGCGGGCGTGCCGGTGCAGCGGTACAGCAACCGGGCGGACCTGCCTGGCGGGTCCACCCTGGGCAACCTCAGCACCGCCCACTTCTCCGTCCACAGCGTGGACGTGGGCCTGCCCCAGCTGGCCATGCACGCCGCCTATGAGGTGGCCGCCGCCGCGGATACCGCCGCCCTGGCCCGGGCCATGGAGGTCTACTTCTCCCGGACTTTCCGGACGGGGCCGGAGGGCTGCCGGATCTGAGACGCCGATTTGTCACCGCTTTGTAACGCCTGTCGGGCCGCCTTATGATATCCTGAGTCCAACAGAAATATCGGTACAGAGGAGGATGTCTATGCGGCTCTATTTCAAGCAGCGGTTCTTTTCCTGGTTTGACAGCTACGATATTTACGACGAGCGGGGGAACACGGTCTATACGGTGGAGGGTCAGCTGGCCTGGGGCCACTGCCTGCACATCTTGGACGCGGCGGGGAACCACGTGGGTACCGTGCAGGAGCGGGTGCTGACGTTCCTGCCGAAGTTTGAGCTGTACCTGGGCGGGGAGTACCTCGGCAGCATCCAGAAGCAGTTCACCTTCTTCACGCCCCGCTATGACATTGACTGCAACGGCTGGCAGGTGGCGGGGAATTTCCTGGAGTGGGACTACACGGTGACGGAGCCCTGCGGCGCTCTGGTGGCCCGGATCTCCAAGGAGGTGTTCCGATGGACGGACACCTATGTGATCGAGGTGGCCAACCCCCTGGACGCGCTGTGCGTGCTGATGCTGGTGCTGGCCATCGACGCGGAGAAATGCTCCCGGAACTAAAAATAAGACACCACCCGCGCGAAAGCCGCGTCGGGTGGTGTTTGTCATGCTGGGGCGGAGGGCTCCTGGGTCAGGGCATCCCCGGCCGGCGCATCCTCGGCGGCCAGCTCGTCCTTGGCCTGCTGGAGGACTTTCCGCTCCGCTTTGGTGGTCAGCTGGGACTCGTCAAATTTGGCGAACAGGTCCGGCCGGCGGCGCATGGTGCGCTTATAGCTCTCCTTCTTCCGCCAGGCGGCCACCTTGCCGTGGTCGCCGGAGAGGAGCACCTCCGGCACGGCACGGCCGTGCCACACGGCGGGACGGGAGTACTGGGGATACTCCAGCAGGCCGTTCCAGTGGGATTCCTCCTCAAAGCACTCCGGGTCCGGCAGGACCCCGGGCACCATGCGGCACACGGCGTCCGTCACCGCCATGGCGGCGATCTCACCGCCGGTGAGAACGAAGTCCCCCAGGGAGAGCTCCTCGTCCACACACTCGTCCAGAAAGCGCTGGTCCACCCCCTCGTAGTGGCCGCACACCAGGATCAGGTGCTGGTACTGGGCTTTCAGCTCCTTGGCCACCTCCTGGTTGAAAGTACGGCCGCAGGGGGACAGAAAGATGGTGCGGCCCGGGCCGTGGGTCTCCGTCACGTGGGCCCAGCAGCGGTAGAGGGGGTCTGCCTGCATAACCGCCCCCCGGCCCCCGCCGTAGGGGTAGTCGTCCACCTGCATCTGCTTGTTGGTGGTGTACTGCCGGATCTGGTGGGTGCGGATGGCGATGTGGCCCCGCTCCTGGGCACGGCCCAGGATGCTGACGTTCAGCATGGCGTCCACCGCCTCGGGAAAGAGGGTCAGGATGTCGATCTCCATCACATGCCCTCCCACACCCGGACGGTCATGCGGCCCGCGTCCATGTCGATGTCCAGGATGAAGGCGTCCTTCACCGCGGGGATCAGGTACTCCCGGTCCCCCCGGACGGTGTAGACCTTATGGGCGGGGTAGTTCTCCACGGCCACCAGCTCCCCCAGGGGAGTTCCGGCCTCGTCCACCACTGTGAGGCCCAGCAGCTCGTCGTCGAACCACTCGCCGTCCGGCAGGGCGGCGTCCTCCCGGCGGATATACAGGTCCCGGCCCCGGAGGTCCAGGGCGGCGTTCATATCCTCCACGCCGGGGAGCTTCATCAAAAGGAAGCTCTTGTGCACGTGGCTGGCGGTGGGGGAGACAGGCCTTCCGTCCATGTAGAAAGTCCGGAAGCGGGTGAGGAAATGGGGGTCGCCGTCCCGGGGCTGGACCCGGACCTCCCCCTTGATGCCGTGGGCGTTGACGATGCGGCCCACCAGGATATAGTCCAGTTTCATGGCGCGTTCTCCTTTGCGCGGCGGTATTTCAGCAACAGTATACCGGGAATTTCCGGCGGCTGCAAGGGAAAAAGGATTCCCGGCCCTGGGCCGGGAATCCCTTAGTCTACGATATCGACGGAAACCTTTTGGCCGGTGCGCTGGGCGTAGGAGCGGATCACCGTCCGGATCTCCTTGGCAATGCGGCCCTGGCGGCCGATGACCTTGCCCATGTCGTCCGGGGCGACGCGCAGCTCCAGGGTCGTCTCCTGCTCACCCGGAATCTCCGTGACGGAGACCGCGTCGGGATTGTCCACCAGGTTTCTGGCGATGTAGAGCAGCAAGTCCTTCATGATCCACCCTCCGGATCAGAGGACGTCCACTTTTTTCAGCAGAGCTCTGACGGTGTCGGTGGGCTGGGCGCCGGACTTGATCCACTCCTTGGCGCGCTCGGCGTCGATCTTGATGGCGGCGGGGGAGACGCAGGGGTTGTAGGTGCCGATCTCCTCAATGAAGCGGCCGTCCCGGGGGAAGCGGGAATCCGCCACCACCACGCGGTAGAAGGGGGCCTTCTTAGCGCCCATGCGGCGCAGTCTGATCTTAACCATTGTGTTGTACCTCCGTAAACAGATAAAAATTGAAATATATCTATAAATGCGTGAGCACTTATATCCTGCAAAAAGGGATCACTTGAGCCGCTTCCGGCGGCCGAAGCCGTGCATCCGGCCTCCCATACCGCCCATGCGGCCCTTGGAGAGCTGCTTGACCATCTGCTGCATGGCGTCGAACTGCTTGAGCAGGCGGTTCACGTCCACCACCTCCAGGCCGCAGCCGGCGGCGATGCGCCGCTTCCGGCTGGCGTTGAGGATCTGGGGATTCTCTCGCTCCAGGGGCGTCATGGAGAGGATGATGGCCTCCGTGTGGGCCAGCTGCTTTTCGTCGATGCTGGCATTCTGCATCTGGCGGCCCAGCTGCCCCGGCATCATGCCGGCCAGCTGGCTCAGATCCCCCATGCCCCGCAGCTGCTGGAGCTGGTCGTAGTAGTCCTGGAGGGTGAAGCGGTTCTTCCGCAGTTTCTCCTCCATCTTGGCGGCCTGCTTCTGGTCAAAGGCGGCCTCGGCTTTCTCAATAAAGGAGAGCATGTCGCCCATGCCCAGAATCCGGGAGGCCATCCGGTCCGGGTGGAAGGGCTCGATCATGTCCAGCTTCTCGCCGGTGCCCACGAACTTGATGGGCTTGCCGGTGGTGGCCCGGATGGACAGCGCCGCGCCGCCCCGGGCGTCGCCGTCCAGCTTGGTGAGCACCACGCCGTCGATGCCCAGGGCCTCGTCAAAGGCGCTGGCGGCGTTCACCGCGTCCTGGCCGGTCATGGCGTCCACCACCAGGAGGATCTCATGGGGATGGACGGCGGACTTCATCCGCTTCAGCTCGTCCATCAGCGTCTCGTCCACGTGGAGCCGGCCGGCGGTATCCAGGAACACCATGTCGTTGCCGTGGTCCCGGGCGTGGCGGATGGCGTTCTCCGCGATCTCCACCGGGTCCCCCTGGCCCTGCTCGAACACCGGCAGGTCCAGCTG
>CAJFNE010000011.1 GCA_904393855.1 uncultured Oscillibacter sp.
CACGAGTGCCTGGCCGTCGCCATGAACCGCATCGGCGGCAAGTCCAACTCCGGCGAGGGCGGCGAGGCGGCGGACCGGCTCCACGACGAGCGGTGCTCCGCCATCAAGCAGATCGCCTCCGGCCGCTTTGGCGTCACCAGCGAGTATCTCAACAGCGCCCAGGAGATCCAGATCAAGATGGCCCAGGGGGCCAAGCCCGGCGAGGGCGGACACCTGCCCGGCAAGAAGGTCTATCCCTGGATCGCCAAGACCCGGTGCTCCACCCCCGGCGTGCCGCTGATCTCGCCGCCGCCCCACCACGACATCTACTCCATTGAGGACCTGGCCCAGCTGATCTACGACATGAAGAACGCCAACCCCCGGGCCCGGATCAGCGTAAAGCTGGTCAGTGAGGCGGGAGTGGGCACCGTGGCCGCGGGCGTGGCCAAGGCCGGCGCCCAGGTGGTGCTGATCTCCGGCCACGACGGCGGCACCGGCGCGGCCCCCCGAAACTCCATCATGGGGGCTGGCCTGCCCTGGGAGCTGGGCGTGGCGGAGGCTCACCAGACCTTGATTCAAAACGGGCTGCGCAGTCAGGTGGTCATCGAGACCGACGGCAAGCTGATGACCGGACGGGACGTGGCCATCGCCTGCATGCTGGGAGCGGAGGAATTCGGCTTTGCCACCGCGCCCCTGGTGGCCATGGGCTGCTGCATGATGCGGGTGTGCAATCTGGACACCTGCCCGGCGGGCATCGCCACCCAGAACCCGGAGCTGCGCAAGCGGTTCGCCGGGAAGCCCGAGTACGTGATCCACTTCATGGAGTTCGTGGCCCAGGAGCTGCGGGAGATCATGGCGGCTCTGGGCGTGCGCACCGTGGAGGAGCTGGTGGGCCGCAGCGACCTGCTGCAGGTCCGGGAGAAGCTGGTGACCCACCGGGCGGAGACCCTGGACCTCAGCGGCCTGCTGCGCAACCCCTGCGGGGACCAGGTCCCCCACTTCGACCCCGCGGCCGCCTATGACTTCCACCTGGAGCGGACGCTGGACGAGAGCGTGCTGCTGGCCAAGCTGGGCAAGAGCCTGAAGGGGAAGAAGTCCGGGAAGCTGGATCTGCGCGTGTCCTCCACGGACCGCTCCTTCGGAACCCTGTTCGGCTCGGAGATCACCCGGGTCTGCGGCAGCTCCCTGCCGGAGGACAGCTATGTGATCACCTGCCACGGGGGCGGCGGCCAGTCCTTCGGCGCTTTCATCCCCCAGGGGCTGACCCTGGAACTGGAGGGCGACTGCAACGACGGCTTCGGCAAGGGCCTCTCCGGCGGCAAGCTGGTGCTCTATCCCCCCAAGGGCAGCACCTTCACGCCGGAGGAGAACATCATCGTGGGCAACGTGGCCCTGTACGGCGCCACCAGCGGCAAGGCCTTTATCAACGGCTGCGCCGGCGAGCGGTTCTGCGTCCGCAACTCCGGCGCGGTGGCCGTGGTGGAGGGCGTGGGAGACCACGGCTGCGAGTATATGACCGGCGGCCGGGTGGTGATCCTGGGCCCCACGGGGAAGAACTTCGCGGCGGGTATGTCCGGCGGCGTGGCCTACGTGCTGGACGAGAACCACGACCTGTACCTGCGGCTGAACAAGGAGCAGGTCCTCATCGACACCCTGACGGAGGACTGGGACATCCGGGAGCTGCGGGAGCTGATCGAGGAGCATGTGGCCGTCACCGGCTCCCCTCTGGGCAAAAAGATCTTGGCGGCCTATCGGAGCTATGTTCCCTGCTTCAAGAAGATCCTGCCCCGGGACTACGACCGGATGCTCCGGGCCATTGCCCGGAACGAGGCGGCGGGGATGTCCCGGGAGCAGGCGGAGATCGAGGCGTTCTACGCCGGTGCCCGGGCCTGAGAGAGGAGGATTACCATGGGAAAACCCACTGGATTTTTAGAATATGTCCGGGAGGATGCCCGCAGCCGGGACCCCGCCCGGCGGGTCCTGGACTGGGAGGAGTTCCACATCCCCCTGCCGGAGGACCTGCGGAAGCAGCAGGGCGCCCGGTGCATGAACTGCGGCGTGCCCTTCTGCCAGACGGGGATGCTCTATGAGGGCAGGACGTTCGGCTGCCCCCTCCACAACCTGATTCCCGAGTGGAACGACATGGTCATGCGGGGGAATCTCAGCCACGCCCTCAGCCGCCTGCTGAAAACCAACAACTTCCCGGAGTTCACCGGGCGGGTCTGCCCCGCCCCCTGTGAGAAGGCCTGCATCTGCGGTCTCTACGGCGGGTCCCCCGTCACGAACCGGGACAACGAACTCACCATCATCGAGGAGGCCTTCGCCGGCGGACGGATGCCCCGGCGCCGGCCGCCCCAGTGGTCCGGCAAGCGGGTGGCGGTGGTGGGCTCCGGCCCGGCGGGTCTGGCGGCCGCGGACCAGCTGAACCACCGGGGCCACTCCGTCACCGTGGTGGAGCGGGAGGCCCACCCCGGCGGACTGCTCACCTACGGCATCCCCAATATGAAGCTGCCCAAGTCCGTGGTGCGGCGGCGGATCGATCTGATGACGGACGAGGGCGTCACGTTTGTCTGCGGTTTGGACGCCGCGGACCCCCAGATCGCCCAGCGGCTGCTGCGGGACTATGACGCCGTGGTGCTCTGCTGCGGTTCGGAGAAGCCTCGGCCCCTGGGACTGGAGACCCAGGGTGTCTCCGGCGTGTACTACGGCACGGAGTTTCTGAAAGCCGCCGTGGAGCGGCAGACCTTTGGCCTGGATCCGGCGGTTCCCACCGCGGAGGGCCGGCATGTGGTCATCATCGGCACCGGCGACACCGCCAGCGACTGCGTGGCCACCGCCCTGCGCCAGGGCTGCGCCTCCGTGACCCAGCTGGTCCGCCGCCCGGAGGCGGACTACCTGGGCAGCGACGGAAAGCTCCCCTTGGACTACGCCCACGAGGAGGCCCTGGCCGTCACCGGGCGGGACCCCCGCCGGTTCGCCGTCCAGGTCCAGAGTCTGGTGGCCGGGACGGACGGTGCCCTCACCGGCGTGGTCACCACGGAGGGGGACACCCTGCCCTGCGAACTGCTGATCGGCGCCACTGGCTTTGCTGGGTGCCGGGAGGACGTGTGCGCCGCCTTCGGCGTGGAGACGGACCGGACCGTCCGCACCGCTCCCGGCGGGTACTCCACCAACGTGGAAAAGGTCTTTGCCGCCGGGGACATGCGCCGGGGGCAGTCCCTGGTGGTCTGGGCCATCGCCGAGGGGCGGGACGTGGCCGCCGAGGTGGATGCCTATCTGGACGGCTACACGAACCTGGTGCGCGCCATCGAATAACCCGAGGGGGGAGCGGCTGCTCCCCCCTCTTCCTTTCCCACCGGCCCGGGCTGATTCCGCCCCAAAAGATACCGTTTTTCTTGTTTTTCGTGGACAGACGCAAAAGACATGCCTCATTTCCGGCAGATTTTAGGAATTTCTGACATTGACATCCGGGAGCTCCCGGTGGTAGACTGCACTTAATCAATCAAACATCAGCAAAGGCGTTGATGGAGAAAAGTACCGCGGACGTTCCGTTCCAGTGAGCGGGGGAGAGTGGAAACCCCGTAACCAAGAATCCGCGGGAAGAACACTCCTTAGCTGCAATCTGAACGCGGGAAACCGTCAGTAGGTGCGACGAGTTGTGATCGTTACCTCACACGGGCTTGTTGGAGCCTTGAAAGCGGCCTTTTGAGAGGCAAGTTAGGTGGCACCGCGGATTGCAGCTATTCGTCCTGAAATTTAGGATATAGCTGCGTTTTTATCATCCGGAGGTGCTTTTCTTTATGTGCGCGATCATGGGTTTTTCCAAAAAGACCCTCTCTGTGGAGGAACTTCGCCCCTGCTTTGACCGGACCCTCTCCCGGGGGCCCGACATGTCCCGGATCGTGGAGACCCCGTCCGGCTACCTGTGCTTCCACCGGCTGGCCATCATGGGTCTGACGGAGGCGGGCATGCAGCCTTTCCAGCTGAACGGCGACTATGTGGTCTGCAACGGCGAGATCTACGGCTTCCGCCCCCTGAAGCGGCAGCTGGAGGAAAAGGGCTACGTCTTTCAGAGCGGCAGCGACTGCGAGATCCTCCTGCCCCTGTTCCACGAGTACGGGCTGAGCATGTTCTCCCGGCTGGACGCGGAGTTCGCCATGATCATCTACGATTCCATGAGCGACTCCCTGATTGCCGCCCGGGACCCCATCGGCATCCGCCCCCTCTACTACGGCTATGACCGGGCCGGGGCCATCGTCTTTGCCAGCGAGGCCAAGAACCTGGTGGGGCTGTGCCGGGAGATCTTCCCTTTCCCCCCGGGATACTACTACGCCTACGGCCAGTTCATCCGCTACGCGGACCCCGCCGCCGTGGAGGAGGTCTCCGGCGACGACGAGGAGACCGCCTGCCGGAACATCCGCAACAAGCTGATCGCCGGCGTGGACAAGCGGCTGGATGCCGACGCGCCCCTGGGCTTCCTCCTCTCCGGCGGTCTGGACTCCTCCCTGGTGTGCGCCATCTCCGCGGTGGTGCTGGGCAGAAAAATCCGCACGTTCGCCATCGGTATGGACGCCGACGCCATCGACCTCCGGTACGCCCGAGAGGCGGCGGACTTCATGGGCGCGGACCACATGGAGGTCTACATGACCCGGGAGGAGGTCCTCCAGTCCCTGGAGGAGGTCGTGGCTCTGCTGGGCACCTGGGACATCACCACCATCCGGGCCAGCATGGGCATGTATCTCTGCTGCAAGGCCATCCACGCGCGCACGGACATCCGGGTGCTCCTCACCGGCGAGATCAGCGACGAGCTCTTCGGCTATAAATACACGGACTTCGCCCCCACGCCGGAGGCTTTCCAGGCCGAGAGCCAAAAGCGGGTGCGGGAGCTCCACGCCTACGACGTGCTGCGGGCGGACCGCTGCATCTCCGTCAACTCCCTGGAGGCCCGGGTCCCTTTCGGCGACCTGGACTTTGTGAAGTATGTGATGTCCCTGGACCCCCGGCTGAAGATGAACACCCACGGCATCGGCAAGTATCTGCTGCGGCATGCCTTTGAAAATGATCACCTCCTGCCGGAGCGGATCCTCTGGCGGCAGAAAGCGGCTTTCTCCGACGCGGTGGGGCACTCCATGGTGGATGACCTGAAAGCTTACGCCGAGGAGAAATACACGGACACTGAGTTTGCGCAGCTCCGGCGGAAATATGACTACTGCCCGCCCTTTACCAAGGAGAGCCTGCTCTACCGGGAGCTCTTTGAGAAATACTATCCCGGGCAGGCCCAGATGATCCCGGACTTCTGGATGCCCAACCGGGATTGGGAGGGCTGCCAGGTGAACGATCCCTCCGCCCGAGTGCTCTCCAACTATGGCGAAAGCGGGCAGTGACTACCCGTTCTGAGCAACCCCCCTAATATTTGATGTCTCATTCAATTTTCTAAATAGGAGGCCATGAAGTATGAGCGAAACCAAGAAATTGCCTGAGCTGTTTGGAAGCCTGGTGTTTAACGAGGAGACCATGAAGGAGCGGCTCTCCTCAGCGTCTTACGGCGCCTGGAAGCGGTGCGTGACGGAGGGCACGTCCCTGGACATCTCCACCGCCAACGAGATCGCCGAGGCCATGAAGCAGTGGGCCGTGGAGAAAGGCGCCACCCACTACACCCACTGGTTTCAGCCCATGACCGGCGTCACCGCCGAGAAGCACGACAGTTTCATCGCCCCTGCGGGCGGCGGCAAGATCATGATGGAGTTCTCCGGCAAGGAGCTGGTCCGGGGCGAGCCCGACGCCTCCTCTTTCCCCTCCGGCGGCCTGCGGGCCACCTTTGAGGCCCGGGGCTACACCGCCTGGGACCCCACCTCCTTTGCTTTCATCAAGGAGGGCTCCCTGTGCATCCCCACCATCTTCTGCTCCTATTCCGGCGAGGCGCTGGACAAGAAGACCCCCCTGCTGCGCTCCATGGACGAGGTCAGCCGGCAGGCCATCCGCATCCTGCGGCTCTTCGGTGACACGGAGACCAAACGGGTCACCGCCCAGGTGGGCCCGGAGCAGGAGTACTTCCTGATCGACAAAGCCCTGTACGCCAAGCGGGAGGACCTGCGGATGACGGGCAGGACCCTCTTCGGCGCCAAGCCCCCCCGGGGCCAGGAGCTGGAGGACCACTACTTCGGCGCCATCCGTCCCCGGGTGGCCGCCTACATGAAGGACCTGGACGAGACCCTGTGGGCCCTGGGCGTGCTCAGCAAGACGAAGCACAACGAGGTGGCCCCCTCCCAGCATGAGATGGCCCCCATCTACTCCGACGCCAACACCGCCTGCGACCAGAACCAGCTGGCCATGGAGATCATGAAGAAGGTGGCGGACCGCCACGGCCTGGTGTGCCTGCTGCACGAAAAGCCTTTCGCCGGCGTCAACGGCTCCGGCAAGCACGACAACTGGTCCCTGGGCACCGACACCGGCAAGAACCTCTTCAAGCCCGGCTCCACCCCCAGCCAGAACGCCCAGTTCCTGCTGTTCCTGGCGGCCTTCATCAAGGGCGTGGACGACTACCAGGACTTCCTGCGGGCCACCGTGGCCTTCCCCGGCAACGACCACCGGCTGGGCGCCCAGGAGGCTCCCCCCGCCGTCATCTCCATCTTCCTGGGCGACGAGCTCACCGCCGTGGTGGACGCCATCATCCAGGGGACCGAGTATCAGGACTCCGGCAAGCGGACCCTGAAGATCGGCGTGGACTCCCTGCCCGCCATCCGCCAGGACAACACGGACCGGAACCGCACCTCCCCCATGGCCTTTACCGGCAATAAGTTCGAGTTCCGGATGCCCGGCTCCTCCATGTCCATCTCCGGTCCCAACATCGCTCTGAACACCATCATGGCCGAGGAGCTGGAGCAGTTTGCCGATGAGCTGGAGAAGTCCAAGGACTTCCAGGCGGATCTGCAGAAGCTGATCCGGCGGGTGTTCACGGAGCATCAGCGGATCATCTTCAACGGCAACGGCTACGACGACGCCTGGCTGAAAGAGGCGGAGAAGCGGGGCCTCTACAATCTGCCCTCCACCGCCGAGGCGCTGCCTATGTACACCACCAAGAAGAACATGGACCTCTTTGTCAAGCACGGCATCTACACCAAAGAGGAGATCAACGCCCGGGCGGAGATTCACATTGAGAACTACACCACGGTGATCTCCATCGAGGCCAAGACCATGGTGGATATGATCCGCCACGAGATCCTGCCGGCAGTCTCCTCCTACGCGGATCAGCTGTGCCAGCGGGCCTACCACAAGGACGCCCAGGGCGTGCCCTGCAAGTACGAGACCGCCACGGCCAAGGAGATCGGGAAGCTGACGGATGCGCTGGCCTCCGCCTGCGAGAAGCTGGAGCGGGATCTGACCAAGACGCCCGCCGACCCCAAGAAAGCCATGACCTACAGCCACGATGTTCTGATCCCTGATATGGACAAGGCCCGGGAGGCCGCCGACCAGCTGGAGACCATGACCGCCTCCGACTACTGGCCTTTCCCCACCTATGCTGACCTGCTGTTCTCCGTCTGAGCGACGGAGCGCGGGGAACCCCCCTTTCATCGCGCCGCCGGGCATACCCGGCGGCGCGGCTTTTTCCCCGAGGGGCTTGCCTTTTCCCGAAAATTTGGTATACTTTCTTCTGTCGGAATCTCGGACCGGCTCTGTACCACGTCTGGCAAACCCTGGGTTCCACAGCCACCGCGGGCACGGGCCTGCTGGCCCTGGCAGTCACGCAAAATCGATGGAATAGGAGATCATGATGGAGATCACAACCGTACTTTTTGACCTGGACGGGACGCTGCTGCCCATGGACCAGGATGTCTTCACAAAGACGTACTTCAAGCTGCTGGCCGCCCGCCTGGCCCCCTTGGGCTACGAGCCCGCCCAGCTGGTGGACAACATCTGGGCCGGGACGGCGGCCATGGTGAAAAACGACGGCTCCTGCACCAACGAGGAGGCGTTCTGGAAGGTCTTCTACCGGGTTTACGGGCAGGAATCCCGGAAGGACAAACCCGTGATCGACGCTTTCTACCGGGAGGAGTTCAATCAGGCCCGGGCTGCCTGCGGCTTTGCTCCCGCCGCCAGTGAGGTGGTCGCTCAGCTGAAAGCGGCGGGAAAAACCGTGGTCCTGGCCACGAACCCCATCTTCCCGGCGGTGGCCACCCAAAACCGCATCCGCTGGGCGGGGCTCACTCCGGAGGACTTCCTCTACTACACCACCTATGAGAACTCCCACTACTGCAAGCCCAACCTGAAGTACTATGAGGAGGTCCTGCGGCAGATCGGCCGCAGGCCGGAGGAGTGCTTGATGGTGGGCAACGACGTGGGAGAGGACATGGTGGTCCGGCAGCTGGGGATGCAGGTCTTTCTGCTGACGGACTGCCTGATCAACCGGCAGGGGGAGGACCTCTCTGCCTATCCGTCCGGCGGCTTCCCGGAGTTGAAAGACTTCCTGTCCCGGCTGTAACGCGCGGGCCCCATCCCCCGCGCCCATGCTCAAATAAAGCGCCCCGCCTGGGTCCAGGCGGGGCGCTGCCGCGTTAGAGCTGGGGCAGCTCGTCCAGGGAGGCAAAGGTATAACCCATCTCCTCCCACTTTGTCAGCAGGTCGTCCAGGATCTCCGCGTTGGTCTCGGAGGTGGAGTGCAGCAGCACGATGGCCCCGTTGTGGATCCGAGGCAGCAGCTTGGCATAGGCCTCCTCCGCCGTGGGTTGGTCGTCCGTGTACCAGTCCACATAGGCCAGGCTCCACAGCACGGTCTTGTACCCCAGGGCCTGGGCCTGCCGCAGGTTCTCCTCACTGTACTTCCCCTGGGGCGGCCGGTAGTAGCGGGGCAGCTCCTCCCCCACGGTCTCCTGATACAGCGCCTCCAAACTCTCCAGCTCCTCCTGGAAGGCCGCCTGGTCACTGATGGCGGACATGTCCGGGTGGTGATAGGTGTGGTTGCCCACGATGTGCCCCTCCGATACCATCCGGCGGATCAGGTCCGGCGCGGACTCGATCATGTGGCCCACGACGAAGAACGCCGCCGGGGCGTTGTGCTTCTTGAGGGCGTCCAGAATCCGCTCCGTGCACCCGTTCTCATAGCCGCAGTCAAAGGTGAGATAGAGGACCTTTTGACTGGTATCTCCCACATAATACGCATTATATTGCGCTAATTGCTCCGCCGTGGCGTTGCCCACCGGCGTCTCCCCCTCCGTGGGGAAGGAGAGGCCCCAGTTGTCGGCGGAGGCCGGCACCGCCGCCGTACCCGACGCGGAGAGCACCCTCCCCTGCACCCAGAGCGCCCCCGCCAGAAACAGGCAGGGTATCAGCAGCATCCCGCATCGGAGCATGCGTTTTCCCAGGGACATGACAGATCGCCTCCTTACGGCCTGTAGGATTCCCGGATTCCTGCGGGCTATACCTAGGAAACGGCGTTGAAAAAAGAGGCGAACTATGGTATATTGAATCGACTTCAATTGTCTGCAA
Organism: uncultured Oscillibacter sp.; assembly: GCA_904393855.1. Taxonomy (GTDB): domain Bacteria; phylum Bacillota; class Clostridia; order Oscillospirales; family Oscillospiraceae; genus Oscillibacter. Next base: position 9,463 of record CAJFNE010000011.1, read on the forward strand.
AAAGGAGGCATGCCCCATGCGGGTCGCCCTGTGCGTGGATCATCGAAACGGCTTTACCTTTCAGGGCCGCCGGCTCAGCCGGGACCGGGCCCAGCAGGAGGATTTGCTGTCCCTCTGCGGTGGGGAGCCCCTGCGGATCACGCCGTATTCGGCCCCCCTGTTCTCCTGGGCGGGGGACCGGGTCCAGGTGGAGGGCGCCCTGCCGGACGGCCCCCTCTGCTTTCTGGAGGACGGCCTGCCTCCCCTGGAACAGGTGGAGGAGCTGATCCTCTACTGCTGGAACCGGGACTATCCGGCGGACGTCCATTTGAACTGGGATCTGTCCGCCTTTACCGTGGCGGACCGGCGGGACTTCCCCGGCACCTCCCATAAGACCATCACCCGAACCATCTACCGACGTAAAGAGAGGACTCCATGACGAGACGAAGAAGCAAAAAGAAAATTCCGCCCCAAGCGGCCATGCTCCTGCTCCTGCTGGCCATCGCCGCCAGCGCCATCTACCGCTACTGGGTACCCCCAAGAGACACTCTCTCCGCCGGGTCGTCGCCGGACTACAGCGGCACGGCCTACACTGTGGTGGACGACAACCAGCCCGGCTTCACCCAGGAGGACCTGACCACGGACTCCTATGAGACCTACGGCTCCCTGGACGCCCTGGGCCGCTGCACGGCGGCGGAGGCCTGCATCGGTCCGGACTTGATGCCCACCGGGGACCGGGAGAGCATCCAGGACGTGACCCCCACCGGGTGGGAACAGAACTCCTATGACTTCGTGGACGGCGGCTACCTGTACAACCGCTGCCACCTGATCGGCTATCAGCTCACCGGGGAGAACGACAACGAGCGGAACCTGATCACCGGAACCCGCTACCTGAATGTGGAGGGGATGCTGCCCTTTGAGAACATGGTGGCGGACTACATCCAGGAGACCGGCAACCACGTGCTCTACCGGGTGACGCCGGTGTTCGAGGGCACGGACCTACTGGCCCAGGGGGTCCAGATGGAGGCCTACTCCGTGGAGGACGATGGGGACGGCATCTGCTTCAACGTCTTCTGCTACAACGTGCAGCCCGGCGTGGAGATCAACTACGCCACCGGCGAGAACTGGGCGGAGGCCGCGTGATGGAGAGCCTCTGGAGACGCTTTGACCGGATCGTCATCTTCGACACGGAGACCACTGGCATCGACTTCGGGCGGGACCGGATCATCGAGATCGGCGCCGTGGCTCTGGAGAACGGCGCCGAGTCGGACAGCTGCAACTGCCTGATCCGCCTCCCCGCCGGGGAGACGCTGCCGCCCTTCATCACGGACCTGACCGGCATCACGGACCGGCAGCTCCAGGCGGAGGGCGTGGAGCCAGCGGAGGCGGCCGCGGCCTTCTGCGGCCTGCTGCGTGGCGAGGATACCGAGCTAATTGTCGCATATAATGCACAATTCGATCTGAATTTCCTCTACTACCTCCTGAACGCCTGCGGCCGGGCATCGGTCCTGCGCCGCCCCCACTTCCTGGACGCCCTCACCGTCTACCGGGACCGGCGGGACTACCCCCACAAGCTCTGCAACGCCATCGAGGCCTACGGCCTGGGGGAGTACGCCGTAAACAGCCATCGGGCGGTGGACGACGCCCGGGCCACGGTGCTGCTGCTGGAGGCCATGGCGGCGGAGCGGGACGACCTGGACCGCTATCTGGACCTCTTCGGCACCCACCCCCGGTACGGACTCTCCGGGCGGCGGATCTCCTCCGTGACCTACCGCCCCCAGCCCTATCAGCGGACTGTGCCGCTGTATGAACTCCCCTGACCTGCTCCAGCCAGACGGCCCCCGGGCCGCCTGGCTCTTTTTTGCCCTTCCAGCAGGGAGAATCTCCCCCGGCGGAAATTTCCCCTTGACATTCCCCCGGCTGGAGGGTGTATGCCTCTGGAGGAGCGAAAAATTGAGGCTCCCCCTTGACAAATTGTATTTTTGTGCTATTGTATTAATTATCTAGTATAATCATATGGAAATCCTGGGCTGTTGAAGAAATGTTTCCCGCTGTTTCGTAATAGAAAAGAGCAGATCCCATTCAGACCCATCCATAGGCAAGGAGAGATGAATATGAACGAAATGATGGTCACAGAGGAACAACAGGATGCCCCCAAGAAGCGGGGGCTGCCGCATCTGGGCAGGCGCGGAAAGCTCATCGCCGGGGCGCTGGCCGTGGTGGTGCTGGCCGCGGCGGTCCTGCCCCGGCTGGGGCAGAACCCCTCCGCGGCGGCGCTGTCCTACCAGCTGGCCCAGGCGGAGCGGCGGAACCTGTCTGTCACCGTCTCCGGCTCCGCCACTCTGGAGCCCGCCGACTCCTACCAGGTCACCACCCTGGTCTCCGGCACGATCCTGGAGGCCCCCTTTGAGGAGGACGCCCTGGTGGAGGAGGGCGCGCTGCTTTACGCCATGGATGCCGGCGACGCCCAGGACTCCGTGAACCGGGCCAACCTCTCCCAGAAGCAGGCCCAGGTGAGCTACAGCCAGGCCCAGGAGGCCCTGCACCCCACCTCCCCCATCAGCGGCACCATCAACGATATCTACGTCCACAACGGCGACAGCGTCACCGCCGGCACAGCCCTGGCCCGCATCGTAGGCAGCACGGATCTGAGCATGGACTTCCTGTTCCCCTACACGAACTCCTCCGCCTTCTACGTGGGGCAGATCGCCACGGTGTACATCGGCGCCTTTGAGGAGCCGGTCCAGGGCACGGTGGTTTCCGTGTCCGACTCCGACATCATCACCACCGACGGCCGGACCACCAGCAGCGTCCGGGTGGAGATGCCCAACCCCGGCGTGGTGTCGGACTCCTACACCGCCCGGGCCAACATCGGCGGCTACAGCAGCTACGGCACCGCCCCCGTCACCATGGCGGACTCCACCACGGTCTATGCCTCCGGCAGCGGCACCGTCACCGGCTTCGACAAGCTGGTGGGCAGCGCTATCTCCAAGGGCGAGGTGCTGTGCACCGTGGAGTCCGAGTCCATCCGCGCCCAGCTGGAGAACGCCCGGCTGAGTGTGGAGAGCGCCCAGCTCACCGCCAGCTCCGCCAGCGACACCCTGGAGGACTACAACATTACCAGCCCCATCTCCGGCACGGTCATCGAGAAGAACTTCAAGGCCGGGGACAAGGTGGACGGCGTGGCCAGCGGCACCCTGGCGGTGATCTACGACCTGAGCTCCCTGAAAATGGAGATGAGCGTCAGCGAGCTGGACATCGGCAAGGTCCAGGTGGGCCAGACGGTGGAGGTCACCGCCAACGCCCTCCCCGGCGAGACCTTCACCGGCGTGGTGGAGCGGGTGGGCATCAACGGCACCACCACCGACGGCTTCACCAACTACCCTGTCACCATCACCCTCACGGAGTACGGCGACCTGAAGCCGGGCATGAACGTCTCCGCCACGATCCTCTGCGAGACGGCGGAGAACGTCCTCTGCGTGCCGGTGGCGGCGGTAGCCCGGGGCAACACCGTGCAGGTAGCCCCCAGCGCCGCCCTCAGCGAGGACAGCACCGGAGTGGCGGACCTGAGCCAGCTGGAGGAGCGGACTGTGACCCTGGGCCGCAGCGACGCGGAATACATCGAGATCACCTCCGGCCTGGAGGAGGGGGAGACCGTGGCCTTCCTGGACCCCATGGCTGACGCCGGGATGGGAGGCTGAGCCCCATGGAGCATCTCATTGAGCTGAAAGACGTCTACAAGATCTACCCCATGGGCGGCGAGGCGGTCCACGCCCTGGACGGCATCAGCCTCACCATCGACCGGGGGGAGTTCGTGGCCATCGTGGGCCAGTCCGGCTCCGGCAAGTCCACGGCCATGAACATCATCGGCTGTCTGGATGTGCCCACCTCCGGCACCTATCACCTGGGCGGCGTGGACGTGTCCACCATGAACGACGACCAGCAGGCGGAGATCCGCAACCGGATGCTGGGCTTCATCTTCCAGCAGTACAACCTGATCCCCAAGCTGACGGTGCGGGAAAACGTGGAGCTGCCTCTGCTCTACGCCGGGGTGGGCGCCGAGGAGCGCCGCCGCCGGGCGGAGGAATCCCTGGAGCGGGTGGGCCTGGCCGGCAAGGAGCGGAACCTGCCCAGCCAGCTCTCCGGTGGCCAGCAGCAGCGGGTATCCATCGCCCGGGCCCTGGCGGGGAACCCCTCCGTGATCCTGGCAGATGAGCCCACCGGCGCCCTGGACTCCCGGACGGGACGGGAGGTGCTGGGCTTTCTCCAGAAGCTCAATGCCGAGGGGGACACCGTGGTGCTGATCACCCACGACAACTCCATCGCCGTCCAGGCCAAGCGCATCGTCCGGCTCCAGGATGGGCGCATCCTCTATGACGGCGACGCCCGGGACCCCCGAGCCGTGGTCCACGCGGCGGAGAGCGAAGAGGGGGTGGGAGCGTGAACGTGAGCCAGTCCTTCAAAATGGCCATCAAGTCCCTGCGGACCAGCAAGATGCGCTCCCTTTTGACCATGCTGGGCATCATCATCGGCGTGGGGGCGGTGATTATCATCATCTCCCTGGGCAACGGCGTCACCGGCATGGTGAACCAGCAGGTGGAGAAACTGGGCGTCAACCTGGTGCAGACCATGATCTACGGCGTGGGCGACGGCACCACCCTGAACCTGGACCCCCAGCGGATGTACGACCTGGTGGAGGAAAACCCGGAGGTCCTCTCCGGCGTCTCCCCCTACGTCACCGCCTCGGCGGTGGTCCGCAGCAACGGCACAGAATACGAAGATACCACCATCTACGGCGTCAGCGAGGCCATCTACCGGCCGGAGAGCAACTCCACCCTGGACGGCTGCACCCTGGCGGAGGGCCGGTTCCTGCAGTATGTGGACGTGGTCCGGCGGCAGCACGTCTGCGTCCTGGGAGCCTATCTGGCGGAGGCCGCCTTCCAGGGGGACGCCCTGGGCAAGGACATCTCCATCGGCGGGCAGAACTTCACGGTGGTAGGGGTGCTGGACCCCATCAGCGCCACCGTGGACGCCGGCAGTCTGGACGACCAGATCTATATCCCCTACGAGAACGCCATGGAGATCATGGGTGCCCGGCAGGTGTCTTTGTACCTCTTCACCAGCACCTCCGGCGCCACTGCGGCCGCCGCCAAGGAGCTGATCGACGGGCTGCTGTTCGACTACTTCCAGAACCAGGACGCCTACTACACCACCACCATGGCGGAGCAGGCCGACCTGATCAACGCCATGATGTCCGTGGTGATGGTAGTGCTGGTGGCCATCGCCGCCATCTCGCTGCTGGTGGGCGGCATCGGGATCATGAATATCATGCTGGTCTCCGTCACGGAGCGGACGAGGGAGATCGGCATCCGGAAGTCCCTGGGGGCCAAGCGGCGGGACATCCGCCGGCAGTTCATCATCGAGGCCGGCACCACCTCCGCCATCGGCGGGCTGCTGGGCATCCTGTTCGGCTGCCTGATGTCTCTCGCCATCGGCAGTCTGATCGGCTCCATGCTGGTGTCCATGATGACCGGCTCCAGCAGCCTGACCTTCAATGCCGCCCCCTCTCTGGGGGCCGTGGCGGTCAGCTTCGGCGTCAGCGTGGGCATCGGCGTGCTGTTCGGGTATCTGCCCGCCAACAAGGCGGCAAAGCTGAACCCCATTGACGCCCTGCGGTACGAGTAATCCTTACAGAAAGTTCACAGATTCGCGCCGGCAGGCAGTGGACATTTCACCTGATTTCCGGTAAAATGGAAACTGCTTTCCGCCGGATGCTCCTGTCGGGCTCCCTGACGGAATACTTCTCACCCGGAGGCCATGCCATGGAAATTCAGGAACTGCATCCAGCAGATGCCCGGGACGTCCAGCGGCTGATCCTGGAGATTTTCTCCGGGCCTCCCTGGAATGACTCCTGGGGTACGGAACAGCTTCGTCTTTATGTGCAGGAGTTGCTGGGAGGCAGCGGTTCCCTCTCCTGGGGGCTTTACGAGGCCGGCCAGCTCATCGGCATGGCCCTGGGAAGAGTCAAGCACTGGTGCGCGGGCACCGAATACTGGATGGAGGAATTCGGCATCCACCCCAAAAGGCAGGGGAGCGGCCTCGGCTCTCAATTCCTGTCCCAGGTGGAACGCCAGATTCGGGCGCGAGGCATGACGGGAATCGTTCTTCTGACCGAGCGCACTGTTCCGGCATACTATTTCTATCAGAAGCACGGGTTTTCCGAACAGCCGAAACAGGTCTTTTTTACAAAGGTATGGGAGTAACTCCGGCATATTTCCTCGTCTCCACCAGAGTAGCTCCGCAGAGCCTTCCGGGGGGAGCGGCAGCGTGCATTTCTGCCGCTCCCCCTGACGCAATTCCAGGATTTTTGTGGGAATCGGTAAACTTTTTTCGTCACTTCTCCGTCTATCCCATAGAACGCAGCATGAAAGGACCGTTGCAAGTGTCAAAGGCGCGCGAAGCGCTGCTCACCCAGTATTTCACGGACGAGCAGGCTCGATTCTACCGGCTGGCTTACAGCTACCTGAAAAACCGGGAAGAAGCCCTGGACGCGGTACAAACCGCCGTCTGCAGGGCCTGGGAGCAGCAGGACCGCCTGCGGGACCCGGACGCCGTGCGCACCTGGTTCTACCGGATCCTGGTGAACGTGTGCATGGATCAGCTCCGACAGCGCAAGTGGGTGACCTTTGTACCGCCGGAGGCTCTGGACGCCGGCAGCTATGAGGACCCCCTCCCCGCTGACGACAGCCTGGCAGCCCGCGTGGATGCCCTCCCTCCGGAAATTGCCACAATCATCCGCCTGCGCTTTTACGAGGAACTGTCCCTGAAAGAGATCAGCGCCGTCACCGGCATCCCTCTCAGCACGGTCAAGACCCGGCTGTACACCGGACTGAAAAAGCTGCGTATCTCATTGAAAGGAGCATACGACGAATGAAGGAATTTGAAGATCCCAAACACCAGTATGAGAGCACTCCCATTCCCGAGGAGCTGAACGACCGCGTCCAGGCCGGCATCCGGCAGGGGCGGCAGCGCCGCAGCCGCCGAACCTGGAAGCGGTCCCTGGGGAGCGTGGCCGCCTGCTTCGCGGTGCTGGTGGGCGTTCTGAACGTCTCCCCCACCGTGGCGCTGGCCGCCGCCGACGTCCCGGTCCTGGGCGGCCTGTTCCAGATCCTGACCGTCCGGGACTACGAGACGGAGGAGAACGGCATCGCCTACTCCGTGTCCGTCCCCGGCGTGGAGTCCGACGCGGACCTGGCCCAGCGGGTCAACGCGGAGATCCAGGAGCGGGTGGATGCCCTCACCGCCAAGGCCCAGCAGGACTGGGAGGATTACCGGGAGGTCTTCTTCTCCACCGGCGGCACGGAGGAGGAGTGGAACGACCGGGTGATGAACGTGATCGTGGATTACGAGATCAAGTCCCAGACCGACACCACCGTCTCCTTCATCGTGAATCTGGGTGAAGGCTGGATCACCGCCTCTCAGGAGCGGTACTGCTATAACCTGGACCTGGCGGAGGACCGGGACATCACTCTGGCCGACGTGCTGGGTGAGGATTGGGTCAGCATCTGCAACGCCGCCGTGCAGGACTATATCGCGGCCAACACCGACGCGGACGGCACCTCTTTCTTCTTCGCGCCGGACCGGGGCGGCTTCACCACCGTGGATGAGACCACGGCCTTCTACCTCAACAAGGACGGGACCCCGGTGCTGGTGTTCCCGGAGTACAGCATCGCCGCGGGCGCCGCGGGCATCGTGGAGATCCCCGTCGCCTGACCTCTGCACAAGGGAAAATTTCCCGCAAAAAGCGCCCGGTTCCTGATCGGAACCGGGCGCTTCTCAAATTTTTCCCAAATCATCCGCAGGCCCGGACGGGCTCGCGTTTCTTAGCCGGGGTATTCCACTCATAGAGCAGCAGCAGGCCCTTGGCCAGCAGATGGGGCTCATAGATATGGGGATGGGTGCAGAAAGGCTCCGCATAGCGGGCCATGCCGCCGGTGAGCACCAGCGTCGCCGGCGCGCCCAGCTCCTGCTCCATCCGGGCCACCATGCCGTCGATCATAGCGGCCGCGCCAATGGCGGCACCGGACGACATGCAGGCCTCCGTGTTCCGGCCGATGACGCTTCCCACCTGATCCAGCCGCAGCTCCGGCAGCTGGGCCGCCCTGGCGGCCAGGACCTTCAGGCCAGTGGCCATCCCCACGCAGATGGCGCCGCCCCGGAACACGCCTCCCTCGTCGATCACATTGAACGTGGTGCAGGTACCCAGATCCACGGTAATGGCGGGCAGGGGGCAGTTGGCCGCCACCCAGGCGGCGTCCACGATCCGGTCAATCCCCAGCTTCTCCGGGTGCTCCACATCCAGCGTCAGGCCCGTCCGGCTCCGGCAGGTGATCCACACCGGCTCCTGGCCCAGCACCTCACAGATGCAGGCGTGGATGGGGTCGTTCAGGGCGGGCACTACGCTGGACACCACGGCCCCGTCGATCTCCGTCAGGGCCACGCCCGCGTCCTCCAGGGCCTGACGCAGCTCCGCCGCGTACTCCATGCCGCTCTTGCCGTGCACCGTGCTCAGGCGGGTGCAGAACCGGGCGGACAGCTCCGCCGTCTCCCGGCGCTCCACGCCGCACACACAGACGGTGGTGTTTCCAATGTCGACTGTCAGAATCATTGCGCCGCCCTCCTCTGTTCGATGGCGTCCAGGAGCTGCGCCGCCACGGCATCCTTGCCCATCAGGGGCAGCTCCAAAGTGTTGTCCTTGGTAATCAGGGTCACCACGTTTGTGGGCACGCCGAAGCCGGCACCCTCCACTTTCAGGTTGTTGGCCACGATCATATCCAGCTTCTTCTTCTCCAGCTTGGCCCGGGAGTTCTCCAGCAGATCCCGGGTTTCCATGGAGAAGCCGCAGATGAACTGGTCCGCCCGGCGGTGCTGGGCCACCCAACCCAGGATGTCCTCCGTCCGCTCCAGGGGGATGGCCATGTCCCCGTCCCGCTTTTTGATCTTGTCGTCCGCCACGTCCGCCGGGCGGTAGTCCGCCACTGCGGCGGCCTTGATCAGGATGTCCGTCTCCGGCAGCGCCGCCTGCACCTCTTGGAGCATCTCCGCCGCCGTGGTCACGGGCCGCACCTCCACAAAGGGCACCGGGTCCAGGGCCGTCTGCCCAGAGATCAGCGTCACCTGGGCCCCCCGCAGCATGGCCTCCCGGGCGATGGCGTAGCCCATGCGGCCGGAGCTGTGGTTGGTCAGGTACCGCACCGGGTCCAGGGGCTCCTGGGTGGGCCCCGCCGTCACCGTCACGCGCACGCCGGCCAGGGTCTTCTCCCGGGCCAGGGAGCGGGCCACGTACTGCAGCAGCACCTCCGGCTCCGGCAGCTTGCCGCTGCCCACGTCCTGGCAGGCCAGCATCCCGCAGGCGGGCTCAATGATCCCGAAGCCGTAGCGCCGCAGGGTCTGGATGTTGTCCTGGGTAACGGGATTCTCCAGCATGCCGGTGTTCATGGCCGGGGCCACCAGCTTCTCGCACCGGGCCGCCAGCACCGTGGTGGTCAGCATGTCGTCGGCGATGCCGTGGGCCAGCTTGGCAATCACATTGGCGGTGGCCGGGGCAATCAGGATCAGGTCCGCCTTCTTCGCCAGGGAGACGTGATGCACGTCATATTGGAAATCCCGGGCAAACGTATCCACCACGCAGCGGTTGTTGGTCAGTGTCTCAAAGGTCAGCGGCGTGATAAACTGGGTGGCATTCTCCGTCATGATCACATGGACCTTGGCCCCGGTCTTGCGCAGCGCGCTGGCCACATTGGCCATCTTGTAGGCCGCGATGCCGCCGGTGATCCCCAGCACCACGCATTTCCCCTGTAAATTCTCCATCTGGTCTCACGCTCCCCCTGCCCGGCTTACGGGCACTTCCGCTCTCTGCCCTCCGCAGAGTTAAAAAAACATCCGGTTTTTCTGACAGGTTCCAATCCCTGCTGGAAAATCCGGATGGTCAACATATCTGGTCACCGCCTGCCCAATCTGGCCGCAAGCAGCCCCGAGGGGCGCCTCCGCTTCAGGCCGTCTGAGGACCTGGAAAGCTCTCCATGGCGATACCGCTGCCGTGCTCCTCTCTCGGTGCCGGCGTTAGGGCCGGTCACCGGAGCGCCGCTGAAAGCGGATCTCCACGCTCTCTCCGCTCCGCCCGGGAAATTCCCAGGGGCGGACTGCATGCTCAGAAGCTTTTCCGGTACAGTTTCCTAAGGCATTCGGAATACCATCCGTCCGCGGCGGCAGTTTGGAAAGCCCCCGCCGTGATTAGCGCCATTGTACCATTGAAAACGGGGAATGTAAAGTGGCAGTTTTCCACGCTCCGCACTGCCGTCCTCAGCATTAGCCTCCAAAAATGCCCTCTATTTCTATTTGTTTTTTGTGCAAAATCACAGGACTGTCTCAGATTTTTCCGGCAGAAGGCGGGGGGCCTGTCCGCAATCTGCGGACGGCTTTCCTGTGCGCCGCTGGTATTGTGAAAAAATACACAATTTTACCGTTTACTTTTGGATGTCATGTGTTTTTCAATAAAGAATCCGGAGCTTTCAACGATATTTTTATCTGAACCGTCCAATTTCATGTAAAATCCCGCTCACAATCCCGCAACGCAGCAGGCGCGGACGGTTCAACCGCCCGCGCCTGCCGTCTGGCCGCTGCCTCAATCGTAGATGGAATCCATATCCCGGGAGAGGATGCTGCCGGTCAAAGCGTCAATCTCATATTCATACTCCATGCTGCCGCTTCGGAACTCCACCTGGTACTCCCAGCGGCCGTCGTCCCGCTCCAGATGGCAGCGGAGGCGGGAGACCTGGCTGGCGGTGAGGCCGGCGGCGCTCAGGGCGATGCTCTGGGCCTTGGCCTCCCCGACATAGGAGCCGGAGTCGGTGCTGCCGGTGCCGCCGCTGGGCCGGGTCCAGTTCTCCGCGTCGGAGTCATAGGAGAGCACTGCGCCGGTGTAGGCGTCGATCTCGTAGTCGTACTCCCGGTAGTCCTTCGTATAGAACTCCACGTCATAGACCCGGCGGCCGTCGTCCCAGTCCAGCTTGCTCTGGATGAAGGTCACCTGGGAAGCGGTCAGGCCCGCGTGGGCCAGGGCCTTGGCCTGGGCGGCCGCCTCCCCGATGACGCTGCCGGAATTGCCAGAGGTCGTCCCGCTGGGGCCGAAGGTGTCGGCGTCCATCACCAGGGAGTCCCCGGTGAGGGTGATGGTCCGGGTGGCGCCGTTCCAGCTGACGGACTTGCCCATCAGCTCTCCGATGGCCCGGACGGGCAGGTAGTTGGTGCCCTGGTACAGCACGGGGTAGACCGCCTTGCCCTGGGCGTCCGTGAAGCTGCGGACGGTGTCATCCACTACAATGGTGAAATCCGGGTGAATCTGCACGGTGATATCCTGCACCTGGGCATCCGCGTCAGGCGTTCCCTGCACGTTGCCGGTGGTCCGGGTGCCGGAGAGGGTGATGGTCTTGGTGGACCCATCCCAGTTGACGTTCTTGCCCATCAGCTCCCCGATGGCCCGCACAGGCAGGTAGTGGGTGCCCTGATAGTACAGGGGGTGGACCTCCTGCCCCTGGGCGTTGTAGAACGTGCGCTCCACGCCGTCCACCAGGATCGTCACATTCGGCCGCATCTCCATGGTCACGCTGGACACCTCAGCCGCGCCGGC
>CAJFNE010000012.1 GCA_904393855.1 uncultured Oscillibacter sp.
AGGGATTGAGGGGGCGACCATGCACACCCTTCGCCATACCTACGCAACAAGATGCTTCGAGGCCGGGGTGGATATTAAAGCCATCTCGGAGCAGTTGGGCCATGCGGATGTAAAGACTACCTATAACATCTACATCCACTTGCTTCAGGATACCCGGGTAAAGGAGATTGACAAGCTATCCGGGATTGATAAGTTTATTACATCGAAACCGGCATCGGAGAGCGCCGTTATCATCCCATTCCCAGAGAAGGGGGAAGCGGTCTGATGGGGAGAGGCCCGGTAGCTGGGAAAGCGGCTGCCGGGCCTTACCGCATTTTTACCGTTTCTACGATGGGAGTAGGTGGTGAGCCTTGGGGATGGATGGGAGGCCGGGAGGGAGAAAGCCTTGATAAATGGGACTGTCTGTGATAGCTTAACATAAGCTAAACCGCTGACCCCATACAGGTGAAGGATATGCTGCTGAAAGAATCCATTGAGGAGCGCCGGGCGGAGGATGCCCGGGCGCTGCATGCTTTTGGATCGGCAGGACAAACGGGGGAGAGGGTATAAAAGCCGGCGGCTTCCCAGGACCCAAGAGGCGGGCGGCCTCCCAGGACTTGGGAGGCCGCCCGCTTTTGCGCGTAAAGTTAGCCGGCAGGAGGATTTTTCCCGGGAAAACTACCGAATTTCTAGTAAAATCCGTAAGTTTCATGCTTGACAAACTGAGGGGAGTCGAGTAGAGTAACCATAGTAAAGAGGACAACTTGTGATTACCAGATAAAGGAGAACGATCATGTACTGCACACAGCCCGTTACAGAGGATATCTATTATGTCGGGGCGGCGGACCGGCGTCTGGCGCTCTTTGAAAACATGTTCCCTATTCCCCGCGGGGTGTCCTATAACTCCTATGTGATCCTGGACGAGAAGACCATGCTGCTGGATACCGTGGACCGGTCCGTCGGGGATCGGTTCCGGGAGAACCTGGAGCAGGTCCTGCAGGGCCGCGAGCTGGACTATGTGGTGGTGAACCACATGGAGCCGGACCACTGCGCCACCCTGGCGGAGGTGCTGGGGCGCTGGCCGGGAGCTCAGGTGGTGGGCACCGCCAAGACGATCACCCTGATCAGCCAGTTCTATGACATGGATGTGAGCGACCGCTGTGTGATCGTGAAGGAGGGGGATACCCTCTCCACCGGCCGCCATACCTTTACCTTCCTGATGGCCCCCATGGTTCACTGGCCGGAGGTCATGGTGACCTATGACACCACGGAGAAGATCCTCTTCTCCGCCGACGCTTTCGGCACGTTCGGCGCCCTGAACGGCAACCTCTTCGCCGACCAGGTGGACTTTGAGCGGGACTGGCTGGACGACGCCCGCCGGTACTACACCAACATCGTGGGCAAGTACGGTCCCCAGGTACAGGCGCTGCTGAAAAAGGCCGCCGGCGTGGAGATTGCCATGATCTGCCCGCTGCACGGCCCCATCTGGCGGGAGAACACCGCGTGGTTCGTGGAAAAGTACCAGCTGTGGAGTACTTACACCCCGGAGGACCGGACCGCGGCCATCTTCTGCGGCTCCATCTATGGACACACGGAGAACGCTGCGGAGATTCTGGCAAACCGTCTGGCGGAGCGGGGCGTGCGGAATATCGCCCTGTACGACGTGGCCCAGACGGACCTGTCCCAGCTGGTGGGCGAGGCCTTCCGGTGCAGCCACCTGGTCTTTGCCTCCGCTACCTACAACAACGGCCTCTTCACCCCCATGGAGACGCTGCTGCTGGATTTGAAGGCCCACAACCTGCAGAACCGGACGGTGGCCCTGGTGGAGAACGGCTCCTGGGGCCCCCAGGCCGGCAAGCTGATGGGAGAGCTGGTCTCCGGCATGAAGAACATGACGGTGCTGGAGGCGCCGGTGACGCTGAAGTCCGCCGTAAAGACGGAGCAGCGGGAGGCCTTGGAGGCCCTGGCGGACACCCTGGCGGCGGATATTCTCCAGGGCTGAGGACGACTGCAAAGACAGAAACAGGATTCCAAGCAGGCCCGGTTCGACAGATGCCGAACCGGGCCCTTTTCACAGGCGGGAGGCGCGGACAGGAGACCGCGCCGGAAACGGAAATGCGCGGGAGGTGCGTTGCTATGGTTACCTATATCATCGGGCAGAAGCTGACGCTGCTGGACCGGGAGCCCCAGGCCGGGGAGCCGGCTGTGGTACTGCTGACCTCCGAGGAGCTGGATCAGCATCCGGTGCTGGCGGGGCTGGAGACCACCCTCCATCATCTGCCGCCGGCGCGGGATGCCCGGGTGTGCAAGGCGGAGGTCCGCCGGGACTGCCTCTGCGGCATGGTGGCGACTCCGCGCCGCACCCGGGAGGGGGAGCGGATCGTCTTTGGCTATCTGCTGACGGAGCGGCATCTGGCGCTCTGTGATGACAGTGGGGCGGTCCATGCCCTGATCAAGCGGCTGGCAAAGGAGAAGCGGTGGCAGGAAAACAGCCCAGGACGGATTTTCTATGAGCTGCTGGAACTGCTGGTGGCCCGGGATCTGCACCATCTGGCGGAGATGGAGGACTACCTGACCCAGATGGAGGACCGGGGCCTCTCCGGGGAGCTGGAGGGCTTCAACGCCCAGCTGCGCAGAATGCGCAGGGATGCCACCGGCTGGTTTCGCTATTACACCCAGCTGGAGGATGTGGCCTGTGAGCTGGAGAAGAACGAGGGCGCGTTCTTCACGGAGAACGAGCTGCGGCTGTTCCACATGCTGGAGCGGCGGCTGGGCCGCCTGCGGGACGAGGCCCAGCTGCTGCGGGAGTACTGTTTGCAGGTCCGGGAGCTGTTCCAGGCGGAGATCGACATTCGGCAGAACCGGATCATGAAGATCCTCACCATCGTCACCACCATCTGCCTGCCCCTGTCCCTGCTGGCGGGGTGGTACGGGATGAATTTCACCAACATGCCGGAGCTGTCATGGAAGTACGGCTATCCGGCGGTGATTGCGGCCAGTGTGCTGATCGTGGCCATCTGCCTGTGGATCATGAAGAAGAAAAAATTCTGGTAATTGTGCGCGCAAAAGCGCCCCTCTCCACGCGGGAGAGGGGCGCTTTCCTGACAGGATATAAAACTTTACAGCAGCGTGATACCGGCCTTTTCGCAGGCTTCCAGGGTGGCCTTGTCCCAGAGACTGGCCTGGACCTCGCCGATGTGGCAGGTCCCCAGCAGCAGCATGCACAGCCGGGACTGGCCGATGCCGCCGCCGATGGAGTCGGGCAGCTCGCCGTTCAGGAGCATCTGGTGGAAGGGGAGCTTGCGCCGCTCGTCACAGCCGGCCTCTGTCAGCTGGCGGTCCAGAGCCGCAGCGTCCACCCGGATGCCCATGGAGGAGACCTCGAAGTTCCGCTCCAGCACGGGGTTCCACATGAGGATGTCGCCGTTGAGCTCCCAGTCGTCGTAGTCGGGGGCCCGGCCGTCGTGCTTGATGCCGGATTTCAGCACCTTGCCGATCTGCATCAGGAACACGGTGTGGTGCCGCTTGCAGATCTCCAGCTCCCGCTCGCTGGGGGTCAGGTCCGGGAAGCGGTCCTCCAGCTCCTGGGTGGTGATGAAGTACACGTCCCGGTCCGGCTTGAAGGTCAGCACGGGGAAAGCGTTGCGCAGGGCGGTGGCGGTGTCGCAGATGCAGCCCACGATATCCCGCACGGTCTCCTTGAGATACAGCACGTCCCGGTTCTCGTGGTCGATGTGCTTCTCCCAGTCCCACTGGTCCACGTAGATGGAGTGGAGGTTGTCCACCACCTCGTCCCGGCGGATGGCGTTCATGTCGGTGTAGAGGCCGGTGCCCAGCTTGAACTCATAGCGCTTGAGGGCCAGCCGCTTCCACTTGGCCAGGGAGTGGACCACCTGGCCGTTGGTGCCCACGTCGGGGATGTCGAAGGAGACAGGGCGCTCCACGCCGTTCAGGTCGTCGTTGAGGCCGGTGGAGCCGTCCACGAACAGGGGGGCGGACACCCGGTGCAGGTTCAGCCGCACCGTCAGGTTCCGCTGAAAGTCCGCGTGGATCAGCTCGATGGCGCGCTGGAGCTCGTTGTTGGTTAGGGGCATGTGGTATCCGGCGGGGATCCTTAGGTTGCTCATATCAAAATCCAGTCCTTTATGTGAAATTTTGGCGTTCCGGTCAGGCGCTCAGCTTGTCAAGGCCCAGGCGCAGGCGGCGCAGGACCTCCTCCTTGCCCAGGATGTGGCAGATCTCCACGGCGCCGCCGGGGGTCACCAGCTTGCCGGCGGCGGCGATCCGCACCGGCCAGAGGAGGGTGGCGTTCTTCACACCCAGGTGCTCCGCCAGGGCGATCAGGGTGTCGTGGACCGCGTCCAGGGTCCAGGTCTCGATGCCCTCCAGGGCAGGAATGACGGCCTCCAGCATGGCCCGGGAGACCTCCGGGTTCGTCTTGGACTTCTTGTTGGTGAAGCACTCCACATCGTAGTCCGGCAGCTGGTCGAAGAAGTCCACCTTCTCCGGGATGTCCGTCAGCTTTTCGCACCGGGCCTGGAGCAGGGCGGCCACGGCGGCGGCGTCGATGGCGGGGTTCTTCACGGCCTGACGGATATAGGGCTCCGCAATCTCGGCAAAGGCTTCCGGCGTCATGGCCCGGAGATACGTGGCGTTGAAGTAGGTGAGCTTGTCGATGTCAAAGATGGCGGGGGACTTGGAGATCCCGGCGATGTCAAAGGCGTCCACCAGTTCCGAAAGGGAGAAAACTTCCTGCTCGCTGCGCTCCCCCTTGGGGGCCCAGCCCAGCAGGGCCACGTAGTTTAAAATCGCCTCCGTCAGGTACCCCTGGTCCCGCAGGTCCTCATAGGAGGGGTCCCCATGACGCTTGGACATCTTGTTGTGCTGGTCCCGCATGACGGGGGAGCAGTGGACATAGGTGGGGATCTCCCAGCCGAAGGCCTCGTACAGCAGATTATATTTCGGGGCGGAGGAGAGATATTCGCTGCCCCGGACCACATGGGTGATGCCCATCAGGTGGTCGTCCACCACGTTGGCGAAATTGTAGGTGGGCAGGCCGTCCCGCTTCAGGAGCACCTGGTCGTCCAGGGTCTGATTCTCCACGGTGATATCCCCAAAAGTCACATCGTGAAAGGTGGTGACGCCCTCGTGGGGGATCTTCTGCCGGATCACGTAGGGCTCCCCGGCGTCCACCCGGGCATGTGCCTCCTCCGGACTCAAACTCCGGCAGGGGTCCTCTCCCCGGTCGAAGTCCCCGGCGTCCTCCTCGGACTCCGCTTTTTCGCAGAAACAGTAGTAGGCGGCGCCCTTTTCCACCAGCAGCCGGGCATACTGGCCATAGAGCCCCCGGCGTTCCGACTGGATATAGGGTCCCACCGGACCGCCCACGTCGGGTCCCTCGTCATGGGTCAGGCCGCACTCCGCCAGGGTGCGGTAGATGACCTCCGTAGCGCCCTCCACCTGACGGCCCTGGTCCGTGTCCTCGATCCGGAGGATGAACGTGCCGCCGCCGTGCCGGGCGATGAGCCAGGTGTACAGCGCCGTGCGCAGGTTGCCCACGTGCATGTAGCCGGTGGGGGAGGGGGCGAACCGGGTGCGGATCGTTCCCTTGGGGATGCGGGCCTCCTGCTCCGCGAAGAAATTCTGATCAAGAGCCATGCTGGCACCTCCCATGTGTTTTACTTTCCTATTATCGCCACTTGGCCAGGAAATGTCAAGGGAGAGGGCGATCCGGGGTTGAAAAATTCCCCCTGGAATGCTATGCTGGTTTTGGAAAAAACCACGGGAGGCATCATGGCATGGAGCGATCGGATACGGGCATCTCCGCGGCCCTGCGGGGCGGCGGGGAGTGGAGAAGGACGGCTTTGCTGGCGCTGTGCGCCACGGCGGTCTTTTCCTTTGCTGCCCACGGGTTCCTCTTTGCCAATGAGTTCTTCTCCCACGACTCGGTTTCCTACTTCACCTACGCCACTGGCAGCACATCGTTTTACATTGGCAACGGGCGCTTCCTGATCCCCCTCTATGAGCTGATCAAGGGGGATGTGGCGGCCCCGTGGCTGATCGGGCTGCTGTTTGTGGGGTGGATGTCCCTGACGGCGGTGCTGGTGACCCATCTGCTGGGGATTCATTCCGCCGGGGGTGTGATTTTGACCAGCGCCCTGCTGTGCACGAATGTGGCCCTGACGCTGACGGGGGCCACCTATATCTACTGTCTGGACGAATACGCCTTCGCCCTCTGCGCGGCGGCGGCCGCGGCCTGGTGCTTTGCCCGGGGCCGCTGGTGGCTGCTGGCGGGGCTGGGCGCCCTGACGGCGTCCCTGGCGGTGTATCAGCCCTACTTCACCGTGGCGGCGGTTCTGTGCCTGCTGGCGGCCATCCGGCGGCTGGCGAACCGGGAGGACGCCGGCCGGGTGCTGCGGCTGGGGCTGCGGGACCTGGGGCTGCTGGCGGCGGGCTTCCTGCTGTACTACGGCCTCTGGAGCGCGCTCTGCGCCGCCGCTGGGATCGCCAAGAGCCGGGTGGAGGAGTCGGCCCTGGGCAGCGGCCTGGGGGAGCTGGTCCGCCTGCTGATCTCCGCCAACGTGGAATATGTCCGGGGGCTGTTTGACCCCAGCGGCGTGCTGGGAGGGTTCCTGCCCCTGGTCCACGCCGTGCTGCTGGTCCTGCTCCTGGGGCGGCTGGCGGCGCTGCTGGCGGACCGGGAGCTGCCGGCGGGCAATAAGATTTTGCTGGTCATCCTGGTCTGCCTGCTGCCCACGGCGCTGAACTCCGCCGCCATTTTGATGGCGGGCAATGACACCCAGCTGATGGCCTTCGGCGGGGAGCTGCTGTATCTCCTGCCGGTGCTGGGCACCGAGCCAGGGACCCGCCTCCGGTGGGCGCGGCCGGCGCGGATCGCCGCCGCGGTGCTGCTGTGCTGTGTGCTGTGGCAGCATGTGGTGTACGCCAACCAGGTCTACATGAAGAAGGACCTGGAGAAGAACGCCACCATCTCCCTGGCCACCCGGGTGCTGGACCGGATCGAGACGGCGGAGGGCTATGTCCCCGGGGAGACGCCGGTGGCCTTTGCGGGCCGGCTGGACCGGAACGACTACTGGAACCGGGGTCGGGAGGCTTTCGCGGACCTGGACCGCACGGTGGGCCTCTGGAGCGACTACGCCGCTACCTATAATCTGGGGCGGTATCTCACGGACTACCTGAACGCCCCGCTGCTGTGGGACACGGAGACGGATGTGGCCCAGTGGCCGGAGGTCCAGGCCATGCCGAATTTCCCGGCGGCGGGGTCCGTGGCGCTGGTGAACGGGACGCTGGTGGTCAAGCTGTCCTGACGGAAGAGAAAGAGAGGTGAGGGAAGATGCTGGTCTCCATCATCGTACCCTGCTATAACGAGGAGGAGGCGCTGCCCTTCTTCCTGGACGCCATCCAACAGACGGAGGCGGAGATGACCGCCGCCTATGGCTGTGACTTCGAGCTGCTGTTCGTCAACGACGGCTCCCGGGACAACACCCTGGAGGTCCTGCGGAGCTTTGCCGGGCCGGGGGTGCGGTATCTGTCTTTCTCCCGGAACTTCGGCAAGGAGGCGGCCATGTACGCCGGTCTCCAGCACGCCAGGGGGGACTACGTGGCCATCATGGACGCGGATTTGCAGCACCCTCCGGAGATGCTCAAGGCTATGTATGAGGGACTGCAGACCGGCGCATATGACTGCGTGGCTGCCCGGCGGGAGAGCCGGAAGGGGGAGCCCCCGGTCCGCAGCTTCTTCGCCCGGTGCTTCTACCGCCTCATCAACAGGATTTCCGACACGGAGATCGTGGACGGCGCCTGCGACTTCCGCATGATGACCCGGCCGGTGGTGAACGCGATCTTGTCTCTGGGGGAGTATAACCGCTTCTCCAAGGGGATCTTCGGCTGGGTGGGCTTCCGCACGAAATGGCTGCCCTATGAGAACGTGGCGCGGGTGGCAGGGGAGACCAAGTGGTCCTTCTGGCAGCTGCTGCTCTACTCCATCCAGGGGATCGTGGGCTTTTCCACCGTGCCGCTGGCCCTGGCCTCCGTGCTGGGGCTGGTGCTGTGCCTGCTGTCGCTGCTGATGGTGGTGTATATCATCATCAAGACGTTGCTCTTCGGGGACCCGGTGGGCGGCTGGCCGTCCCTGGCGTGCATGGTGATGTTCATGGGGGGCATCCAGCTCTTCTGCATGGGCATCCTGGGGCAGTACCTGGCCAAGACGTATCTGGAGACCAAGCGCCGCCCCATCTATATCCTGGCGGAGACCGACGAGGAGAATCCCCATGGCGGACAAGAAGCATAAACTCATTGACAGCACGGTGCCCCGGTTTTTGCTGGTGGGCATCATCAACACCCTGGTGGGCTGCGGGGCCATGTTTTTGCTCTACAACCTGGCCCACTGGTCCTACTGGCTGTCCTCCGCCGCCAACTACGTGCTGGGGGGCATCGTCAGCTTTTTCCTGAATAAGTACTTCACCTTCCGCAGGCGGGAGTGGTCCTGGGGACAGGTGGCCCGGTTCGCCCTGAACGTGGCGGTGTGCTGGCTGCTGGCCTACGGGCTGGCCAAGCCCCTGGTGCTGTGGGCGCTGTCGGGCCGAGAGGTATGGATTCAGGAGAATGTGGCGATGCTGGTGGGGATGTGCCTGTACACGGCGCTGAACTACCTGGGCCAGCGGTTCTTCGCCTTTCGGAAGTGACGTTGCACTTTCCGGACAAGCCTGCTATAATAAACCAATATGACCAAATTCCGGCGGCGGAGAGCCGCGGGTGGGAATTGAAATTTGAACCGTCCCGGCGGGGGCGGGAAATGTCGAGGTGCGATTCTATGGAAGAACAGAAAAAGCGGATTTTGAGCGGCATCCAGCCCTCCGGCGATTTGACGCTGGGTTCCTATCTGGGGGCCATCAAGAACTGGGCGGCCCTGGCCGACGAGTATGACTGCTATTACATGCTGGCGGACATGCACACCATCACGGTGCGCCAGGTGCCCGCGGACCTGCGGCGGCACACCCTGACCCAGGTGGCGGCCTATATCGCCAGCGGCCTGGACCCGGAGAAGAACGTGCTCTTCGTCCAGTCCCATGTGCCGGCCCACGCCCAGTTGGGCTGGGTGCTGGACTGCTACACCATGTTCGGCGAGCTCTCCCGGATGACCCAGTTCAAGGATAAGTCCGCCAAGAACGCCGACAATATCAACGCCGGCCTCTTCACCTATCCGGCCCTGATGGCCGCCGACATCCTGCTCTACCAGGCGGACCTGGTGCCCGTGGGCGGCGACCAGAAGCAGCATGTGGAGATCTGCCGGGACATCGCGAACCGCTTCAACGGCATCTACGGCGACGTGTTCAAGATTCCGGAGCCCTATATCCCCCAGGTGGGCGCCCGGGTGATGAGCCTCACCACCCCGGAGAAGAAAATGAGCAAGTCCGACAGCGACCAGAACGGCTGCGTCTACATGCTGGAAAAGCCTGAGGACATCCTGCGCAAGTTCAAGAAGGCCGTCACCGACTCCGAGGCCAGCGTCCGCTATGACCCGGCCAATAAGCCCGGCGTGTCCAACCTGATGCAGATCTACTCCGTGGCCACCGGGGAGGACTTCGCCGCCATCGAGCGGGAGTTCGCCGGCCGCGGTTACGGCGACTTCAAGCAGGCGGTGGGCGAGGCCGTGGTGGAGCTGCTGCGGCCCATCCGGGAGGAGACGGAGCGCCTTCTGGCGGACAAGGCCTATCTGGAGAGCGTCTACCGCGCCGGCGCGGAGAAGGCGTCCTACGTGGCGAACCGCACCCTGAGCAAGGTTTACAAAAAAGTGGGCTTCCTGGCCCGCTGACGGAGGAGTCGGTATGCCTATTGATAACCAGCTGATCGTCTACGTGGTGCTGGCGCTGCTGGTGGCTCTGGTGATCAGCTTTCTCGCCACGCCGGTGGTAAAGACCTTTGCCTACAAGGTGGGGGCCATCGACGTGCCCAAGGACAACCGCCGGATGCACAAGGTGCCCATCCCCCGCCTGGGGGGCCTGGCCATCTTCATCGGCTTCATGGTCAGCGTGCTGCTGTTCGTGCCCATCACGCCGGAGATGCGCAGCATCCTCCTGGGCGCGGTAATCATCGTGGTGCTGGGCGTGGTGGACGACATCATGGCCCTGCCCGCCATGCTGAAATTCGTGGTGCAGATCATCGCGGCCCTGATCCCCGCCCTGGGGGGCGTGCGGATTCTGGCATTTTCCAACCCCAACATCTTCTCCGACAATCTCTACTGGGTGCTGGACGGCCTGTCCATCCCCATCACGGTGCTTTGGATCGTGGGAATCACCAACTCCGTAAACCTGATCGACGGCCTGGACGGTCTGGCCAACGGCGTCTCCGCCATCTCCGCCACCACCATGCTGCTGATCGCCCTGCTGATCTCCGAGGCTCAGGTGGCCCTGGTGATGGCGGCGCTGGTGGGGGCCTGCGTGGGCTTCATGCCCTATAACTTAAACCCCGCCAAGATGTTTATGGGGGACACGGGAGCCACTTTCCTGGGGTATATCCTGGCTACCATGTCCATCCAGGGACTATTCAAGTACTACGCGCTGATCTCCTTCGTGGTGCCTTTCCTGATCCTGGGGCTGCCCATCTTCGACACGGCCTTCGCTTTCATCCGCCGCATCGCCCACGGGCAGAGTCCCATGCACGCGGATCGGAGCCACATCCACCACCGGCTCATCGACATGGGGCTGAGCCAGAAGCAGGCGGTGGCCACGCTGTACGTGATTTCCGCCATCCTGGGTCTCTCCGCCGTGGTGCTGACCACCAGCGGCGAGCAGCGGGCCATGCTGTTCTTCGTGGCGCTGTGCATCGTGGCGGTGGTGGCCGCTCGGGTGGTATTCCCCAAGGAGGTCAAGGAGGAGCTCCACGAGGAGCTGGAGGAGCTGCGGGAGCACGGCCGCCACGGGGAGCATGCGCCCCGATCGGACGCCCCGGCGGATTCCCCGGACCCCTCCGCCCAGGAGATGGAGCCGCCCGCTCAGAAAGATGAGGAGACGTAAATGGACAAGCTTCGGATTCTCAGCGTCTTCGGCACCCGGCCGGAGGCGATCAAAATGTGTCCCCTGGTGCGGGAGCTGGCGGGGCGGGAGGAGATCGAGAGCCTCTGCTGCGTGACGGCCCAGCACCGCCAGATGCTGGACAGTGTGCTGGAGGTCTTTCACGTGCAGCCGGACTGGGACCTGGACATCATGACCCCCCGGCAGACCCTCTCCACCATCACCAGCAAGTGCCTCATCGGCATGGACGAGGCCATCGACGCCTTGAAGCCGGACATGATCCTGGTCCACGGGGACACCTCCACCACCTTCGCGGGGGCCCTCTCGGCATTCTACCACCAGGTGCCGGTAGGGCACGTGGAGGCAGGCCTCCGAACCTATGACAAGTATTCCCCCTTTCCGGAGGAGATGAACCGTAGGCTGGTCTCCTCCATCGCGGACC
Source organism: uncultured Oscillibacter sp. (assembly GCA_904393855.1). Lineage (GTDB taxonomy): Bacteria > Bacillota > Clostridia > Oscillospirales > Oscillospiraceae > Oscillibacter. The sequence goes on from CAJFNE010000012.1 coordinate 11,455, forward strand.
TGCACTTCTGCCCCACGGAGAACAACCGGGCGAACCTCCTGCGGGAGGGGATCACGGAGGGGCTGTTCGTCACCGGCAACACGGTGATCGACGCCCTGAGTACCACCGTGCGGGAGGATTACCGCTTCTCCACCGAGGAGCTGAACCGCCTGCCCTACGGGGAGAAGAAGATCCTGCTGGTTACCTGCCACCGGCGGGAGAACTACGGCGAACCCATGCGCAACATCATGCTGGCCCTGCGGCAGATCGCCGAGGAGAACCGGGACGTGGAGCTGGTCTACCCGGTCCACCTGAGCCCGGTGGTGCGGGAGGCGGTGGACCAATACCTGCGGGGTGCGCCCCGGGTTCATCTCATCGACCCGCTGCCGGCGGATGAGATGCACAACCTTATGGCCCGGTGCCACCTGGTGCTGACGGACTCCGGCGGCCTCCAGGAGGAGGCGCCCGCCCTGGGGAAGCCTGTCCTGGTGCTGCGCCGGGAGACGGAGCGGCCGGAGGCCGTGGCCGCCGGCACCGTGAAGCTGGCGGGCGTGGTGCAGGACGACATCGTTACCATGACGGAGCGGCTGCTCCGGGATCAAAACGCCTACGCTGCCATGGCCCACGCGGTGAATCCGTACGGTGACGGCCAGGCTTGCCGGCGGATCGCGGATGCGATCCTGTGGCATTTCAGACTGCGGGCCGAACCGCCGGAGGAATTCGGAACATCACTGGGCGCATAGCGCGGACCGCATGAGGAAAGGGGGAGGGGAATGGACAAGCGAAAGCTGAGCTGGATCACCTGGAGCTTCGTAGTGCTGACGGTGCTGGTGCTGGCGATGATGCTGGCCAATACCCTCCGCAGCCCTGTGGAGATCGTGCTGCCGGATACCAGCACCCCCTCGGACACCGGGGAGGGGACGCTGAGCGAGGCCGGCGATATGGCGGTGGTGGAGGTAGCTCCCTCCACGGTGCAGGCGGCCATCGCCACCTTGGCCCGGCCGGAGGCCTACCGCCGGACCCTGACCATTGAGCAGATCTGGAGCGGCGGCAGCAGCTCCTATGAGATCGCGGAGACCGTCAGAGGGTCCTGGACCCGCACGGACCGCACCATGCCGGACGGCCGGGTGCGCCACACCATCACGGGCCCGGAGGACGTGTATATCTGGTACAACAGAGAGACGTCCATTTACCACGCCCCGGCGGGGGAGATCACCGCGGACAACGAGCTGCCCATCCCCACCTATGAGGACATTCTGGACCTGGACCCGGAGACCATCACCGCGGCGGACTACCGGGACCTCACTGGCGTGAGCTGCATCTACACGGAGGCCCAGGAGGGGGAGTACACCCTGCGGTACTGGGTCAGCGTGGAGAGCGGGCTGCTGGTGTCGGCGGAAAAACTGTTCGGAGAGGACACCGTCTACCGGATGACGGCCCTGACCGTGGACCAGTCGGAGCCCACGGAGGCGGAATTCACCCTGCCGGACGGCACCGTGCTGGGGTGAGGGTGATCCAGAGGGACTTTCAAAACGAACCAGCCAGGAGAGAGAAATCTCCTGGCTGGTTTCTTATAGGATCAGAAGCAGGCCCAGGGCCACCAGCAGCTCCTCGTCGGCGTCCTCCCGGAACAGAAAGAACAGCAGCACCAGCAGCAACAGGTCCCCGGTGTCCACGTGGTCCAGATGCAGCTGATCCAACAGATGCTGCAGAAACCCCGTCAGGCCGTCGGAGCGCGGTCCTCCCTCCGGCGGCGGAGGGGGAGGCCGCCGGTTCTGCCCCGGCGGCGGCTGGCCGTCCCGGGGGGGACCCTGGGGCGGCGGCGCGTGCTCTCCTCCGCCCCCTGGCGGCGGGGAGGTTCCCGGGGGCGGGCCCTCCTCCTGGGGAATCCGGGTGTAGACGCCCTGGTCGTTGCGGATATAGCGGTTATACATGCCGTCCACCTTCCCATTCCGCCAGGAACTTCCTCCCGATATGGAAGAGCCGGGCCAGCTGCAGCGCCCGCTCGATTTTCTCCTGCCGCTCCGGCTTCAGGTAGGGCCGGAGGGCATACAGCAGCTGCCGGGCGTTGGAATCCTGCGCCCCGCCCAGCTCCTGGATCAGCGGCAGCAGCCGCATGAGCAGCTGGGGGTCCAGCCCGCCGGTCAGGGAGGAGAGCAGGCCGCTGCCTCCCGCCGCCGACGGCTGGGGCGGCGGAGGCGGCGCGGGCGGCGAGGATTGAGGCTGGTTCGCCGGCTGTTCCGTCCCGCCGCCCAGGGACTGGGCCAGCTGCATGATCTGGGCCATGGCGTCCGGATTGGACAGGATGCTGTTGAGCTTGTCGTCAAATTCCGCCATAGCCGGACCTCGCCCTCCTTACTTCTGTACCGCCCGGTTGATGCGCTCCACCAGAGCCGCCCCCTCGGGGCTCTGCATGAGCCGGTTGACCATCTCCGTGATCTGGGCTGGGTTGCCCTGGGCGGCGGCCTGGGCCGCCTGCTGCAGGCCCGCGCCCCGGTCGCCCTGGGTCAGCATCCGCAAAAGCGCCTGCCCGTCAGGGGACTGCATCAGGGAGCGCAGGGCCGCGGGGTTGCGCTTGAGCTGTTCCGCCAGCTGGGCCGTCATGTCGTTCATATGGGTCCTCCTATCCCGCTGTGAGAAGTTGTTTCAAAGCAGTATATGACGGCCGGCGCGAAAAAGTGCCTGCGCATCCGCGCAGGCACCGAGGGATTGAGATCGTTACAGAGTTTTTCCCATGTCGCAGTCCGCCTTCAGGGGGCAGCCGGCGCACTGGGGACTCCGGGCGGTGCAGGTGTCCCGGCCGAAGAGCACCATCCGGTGGCAGAAGTTGTTAGACTCCTCCGGGGGGATGGATTCCCGCAACTGCCGCTCCACCTTGACGGGGTCCTTGGAGCCGTCGGTGATGCCCAGCCGCCCAGTGATGCGGATACAGTGGGTGTCGCAGACGTAGGCCGGCTGGCCGTAGACGTCTCCTAAAATCAGGTTGGCGGTCTTGCGTCCCACGCCGGGCAGGGCCGTCAGCTCCTCCATGGTGCCGGGGACCTTGCCGCCGTGCTTTTCCAGGAGCTCCCGGGCGCAGGCCACGATGTCCCGGGCCTTGCCGTTATAGAAGCCGCAGGAGTGGATGTACTCGCCCACCTCTTTCGGGTCCGCCTCCGCGAAGCTCTCCAGGGTGGGAAAGCGGGCGTACAGGGCCGGCGTCACCTGGTTCACCCGCTCATCGGTACACTGGGCGGCCAGCCGCACGGCGAACAGCAGCTCGTAGTCCTTGTCGTACTGCAGGGAGCACAGGGAGTCGGGGTAGATGCCCTTCAGCGTCTCAATGATCCGCCCGATGGCGGCCTTGGATTTCATACCAATCACCTCACGGTGACAGCATACCACAAAATTCGACGTTTGGCGAGGGGAAAATGCAGCGGTCTTGAAAACTGCGGTCCCTGTGAAATAGGACTGGAAACTTTCCCCGCCCTGTGGTATAATCCAGACTCAGACGACAGGAAGGGAGGGGACGCCATGCAGCGGCCTCTGGCGGACGAGATCCGCCCTCAAACGCTGGACAAGGTGGTGGGACAGCGGCACCTGCTGGCCAAGGGCGCGGTGCTGCGCCGCCTGATTGAGAGCGGCACCGACGTGAATATGGTGTTCTACGGACCCTCCGGTACCGGCAAGACCACGATTGCCAACATCATCGCCCGGCAGACCCACAAGACCCTCCACCGGCTCAACGCCACCACCGCCTCCCTCCAGGACATCAAGGATATCATCGCCGACGTGGGGACGTTGCTGGCCCCCGGCGGGATTTTGCTGTACCTGGACGAGATTCAGTACTTCAATAAAAAGCAGCAGCAGAGCCTGCTGGAGTTCATGGAGAACGGGTCCCTGACCCTGATCGCCTCTACCACGGAGAACCCCTATTTCTATGTGTACGGCGCCCTGCTCTCCCGGAGCACGGTGTTCGAGTTCAAGCCCGTCTCCCCGGAGGAGGCGGAGCCCGCCGTCCTCCGGGCGCTGAAGATCGAGCAGGACCGCTCGAACCTGCCCCTGGAGTGGGAGGAGAGCGTACCCCGGCAGATCGCCACCGCCTGCGGCGGCGACGTGCGCAAGGCCATCAACGCCGTGGAGCTCCTCTGCCAGGCGGCGGTGCCGCGGCAGGGGAAGCTGACGCTGACCCTGGACGACGCGGAGCAGGTGGCCCAGCGCAGCGCGATGCGCTACGACAAGGGCGGCGACGCCATGTACGACGCTGCCTCCGCCCTGATGAAGTCCCTCCGGGGCAGCGACCCGGACGCGGCCCTCCACTACCTGGCCCGGTTCCTGGAGGCGGGGGACCTGATTACCCCCTGCAGGCGGCTGCTGTGCTCCGCCAGCGAGGACGTGGGGATGGCCTATCCCCAGGCTGTGGCCATCGTGAAGGCCTGCGTGGACTCCGCCCTGCAGCTGGGGCTGCCGGAGGCCCAGCTGCCCCTGGCCCAGGCGGCGGTGCTGCTGGCCACGGCTCCCAAGTCCAACAGCGTGGCGGCGGGGATCGGGCAGGCGTGGGCGGATGTGAAAGCGGGCCGCACCGGGGACATCCCCCGGGAGCTCCAGAACGTCCACGCGGACTCCACCGGCATGGAGCGGGAGCAGGGATACCTGTACCCCCACAGTTTCCCCCACCACTGGGTGAGACAGCAGTACCTGCCGGACGCGCTGAAAGATGTCCACTACTACGAATACGGCGACAACAAGACCGAGCAGGCCGCCCGGGCCTACTGGGAGAAGATCAAGGAGCCGTGAACACGGTCTCCACGGTTTTCCCGCACCCGGGCGGGGAGTAGACCCACCGCTCCAGCTGCCCAGCGGTGATCTGATAGGTGAGGGGCGCGGGCCCCTCTACTGGCGGCAGCTTCTCAATGACCTGAAGCTTAATCTTCATCCGCTCGGGGCGGATGCTCCGGATGAACACGGACACCGCGTCCCCGGCGGCCAGGTCCTCCCGGTTGTCCGCGAGGCCCGAGAGATTGGGAGCCAGTTCGATGAAGCTGCCGTAGGGCTTCACACTGCGGACAATGCCCCCCACGGACTCCCCCGGCCGGAAACGGCTGGCGTTCTCCATCCAGGTGCCCAGCAGCTCCCGGTGGGTCAGAGTGATCCGCCGGCGTTCCCGGTCCAGGGTGAGGATCGCCGCTAGGATCTTCTGCCCCTCCCGAAACCGCTGGGAGGGGTGGGAGATCCGGGAGACGGAGATGTGCTCGATGGGCAGCATGGCCACGATGCCGCAGCCGATATCCACAAAGGCCCCGAAGGACTCCAGCCGGGTGATGCGGCCGGACACCACCGTGCCGGGCCGCAGGTGCTCCAGGAAATCCGCCATGGCGGCGTCCTGGGCCCGCCGGCGGCTGAGGATGGCCAGGGGAGCCCCCTTGGCGTCAGCCCGGAGGGTGGTGACTTGAAAGCAGGTGGGTTTCCCCACGCGGGAGAGAACGGCGATCTCCCGCCCGGCGCCGCTGATCCAGGGGGCCACGGCCTCGGACCGGGGCATCTGGGCGGCGATGCCGCCCAGGGAGAAGAAAAGGGTGTGATCCGCGCCGCACCGCTGAGGGACCGCCTCCAGGATCTCGCCGCGCTCCGCGGCTTCCTGCAGGGCGGTCAGGGTAAAGGAGACGGTGGGCCGCAGGCCCTCCGGCGGGTAGCGTTTCTGTTCGGGCATATCCATCGCATCCTATTCTGCCGCGCAGGCGGCGGTATTTCGATAGACCACTATATGCACAGGAAAAGCACGGATTGACAGGAGGAGACGGATGGACCTGCATCTGCACGACAAAGTGGAATTGAAGAAGCCCCACCCCTGCGGCAGCACCCAGTGGGAGATCCTGCGGGTGGGCATGGATATCAAGCTGAAATGCCTGGGCTGCGGGCATGAGCTGATGCTGCCCCGCAGCAAGGCGGAGAAGAGCATCCGCAAGATCTTGACGGAGGAGGGGAAGCCGTGAACAAGGTAAGCCGCGTCATCGCCCTGATTTTAGTGGCGGTGATGGTCCTCGCGCTGGTGGCGTCCATGCTGATGCCGTTCGTGTGAGTGGCCCGCAGGGTCTATAGAGCCCCGGCGGACAGGAAACTGTCCGCCGGGGCTTTTTTGCCCGTCCCTTTTTGCGACGGCTTTTCCGCGGGACCTGCACTATAATAGAGACCGCTGCAAAAGAGCGCGGGGGAGGAGGCGCGGCATGACGGTGGTATATCTGGACAGCGTGTTCACCCTGAATACGCTGATGGACTATCTGCTCTGTCTGGCGACGGCCCGGCTGGCGGGGATCCCCCTGCGGCGGGGGCGGTATCTGCTGGCGGCCCTGGCGGGCGGGGCCTACGCGGCGGCGGTGTTCCTGCCTTTCGGGGGATTCCTCTCCCAGGCGCCGGCCAAGGCCGCGGCAGGAGTGCTGCTGGCCCTGATCGCCTACGGCGGGGAGGAACGGCTGCTGCGGCTGACGGTGCTGTTCTTCGGCCTCTCCTGTGCCCTGGCGGGCTGTGTGCTGGCCCTGGGGACCCTGCTGGGCAGCGCCGTCCCGGTGGTCAACGGGATTTTCTATACCGATGTGGACGCCCAGGTCCTGCTTGTGGCCGCCGGAGCGGCGTATCTGGTGCTGACGGTGTGCTTCCGGGCGGCGGCCCGCCATCGTGTGGCGGGAGACCTGCTGGCGGTCCGGGTCTGCGTGGGCGGGCGGGTGGTGGCGCTGAACGCCTTGTGGGACAGTGGCAACGGCCTCCGGGAGCCGGGGCGGGACCAGCCCGTGCTGGTGCTGGCCCCCGGCGTACTGGACGCGATCCTGCCCCGGCCGGTCCGGGAGCAGCTGACGCCGGAGCGGCTGCGGTATCCGGCGGAGCTGGTGGAACCTTTGCGGGCGGCCATGCCGTCCCTGCGGCCCCGACTGCTGCCCTACCACGCGGTGGGGACGACAGCGGGACTGCTGCTGACCGTTCGGACGGACTGGGTGGAAATCTGCGGCACCAGGCTGCCGGGAGCCGCCGCGGCCCTGGCGCCCGGCGCGCTGGGAGACGGCTACGCGGCGTTGTGGGGCGGCGATGTGAGAAAGGACGGGAGATATGGACAGAGGACTTCTGCAATGGCTGCTGGAAAAGCTGGGGCTGACCCAGTCCATCCACTACATCGGGGGCAGCGACACCCTGCCCCCGCCCCTGACCCGGGAGCGGGAGGCGGAGCTCCTGGCCCGCTTGGGGGAGGAGGGTGCCCGCCAGGAGCTCATCGAGCACAACCTGCGGCTGGTGGTGTACATCGCCCGCCGGTTTGAGAACACCGGCATCAATATCGAGGACCTGATCTCCATCGGCACCATCGGCCTCATCAAGGCGGTGGGTACCTACCGAGCGGACAAGAACATCAAGCTGGCCACCTACGCCTCCCGGTGCATTGAAAATGAGATCCTGATGTACCTGCGGAAAAACGCCAACCGGCGGGGGGAGGTGTCCTTCGACGAGCCCCTGAACACGGACTGGGACGGCAATGAGCTGCTGCTCTCCGACGTGCTGGGCACCGAGGCGGACGTGGTGATGCGCCCCATCGAGGAGGATGTGGACCGCTCCCTCCTGGCGGCGGCCATCGACCAGCTCTCCCCCCGGGAGAAGCAGATCATCACCCTGCGCTTCGGGCTGGGCGGCGGCCAGGAGCAGACCCAGAAGGAGGTGGCGGACCAGCTGGGCATCTCCCAGAGCTACATCTCCCGACTGGAAAAGCGCATCATCAACCGGCTGAAAAAGGAGATCCTGCGGATGAGCTGACACTGAGATAAAAGATAGGAGATAGGAGATAGGAGTACCGTCAGCTGCGGGATATCTCTTATCCCTTATCTTTGATCTTTTATCTTCTTTTATCTTCTCTGCGTTTTGCTCTCCACTCTTTTCTTGACAATTCCCGTCGGGTATACTATACTAAAGAACAATATGGGATCTGCGAGGAAGGGAAGCAGTACCCGGTCTGTGAAAGCCAAGAGAGGACGCGGCTGGTGGGAGCGTCCGTGCAGCGGCCGGAGAAGTCGTCCCGGAGCATTGGGCTGAACCAGGAGTAAGCCGCAACGGTTGTCCCTCCGTTATCGGGGAGCGGCGCTTTGCGCCCGCGAGTGCGGGATCTCTCCCGAATTCAGGTGGTACCACGGATTCTGTCCGCCCTGAGCCATAAGGCTCAGGGCGTTTTTACTTCTTGAGAGGGGAGTGATAGGGTGGAGCTGTGTTTGGAGCCGGCCCGTCCGGAGGAGCTGGATCGCTATTGCGCCGTCATTCAGGCGGGCCGGGACTTCCAGCGGGAGCAGGGCTTCGTCCAGTGGACGGAGGACTACCCCAGCCGGGAGATTCTGGAGAGAGACCTCCGTAGCCGGAAAGGGTACGCTCTGCTGGCGGACGGGGAATTGGCCGGTTACCTCTGCCTGGACTTTGACGGCGAACCCGCCTACGGGGCGATTGACGGCGCCTGGGGGACGGAGGAGCCCTACGGCGTGGTGCACCGGATGGCTTTTGCCGCGGAGTTCCAGGGGAAAGGGCTATCGGACGCGGCCTTCCGCCTGATTGAGGAGGCCTGCCGGAGCCGCGGTGTGCGGAGCCTGCGGATGGACACGGACCCCTCCAATTTGCGGATGCAGCATATCCTGGAGAAAAACGGCATGGTCCGGCGGGGCGTCATCTCCTATCAAGGGGATGGCAAACTGGCCTACGACAAGGCGCTGTAAATGAGATTCCCATGAGAAGACTGAAAGATGTCAGCAGAATAGGAGAGATGAAACCCATGAAGAAAGAACTGCCCAAGGTGTATGAGCCCCAGCAGGTGGAGTCCCGCATTTACCAGATGTGGGAGGACAACGACTGCTTCAACGGGGATCCGGACCCCAAGAAACCGCCCTTTTCCATCGTCATGCCGCCTCCTAACGTGACGGGCCAGCTCCACATGGGCCACGCCATGGACTGCACGCTGCAGGACATCCTGATCCGCTTTAAGCGGATGCAGGGCTACTCCACGCTGTGGGTCCCCGGTACGGACCACGCCGGCATCGCCACCCAGATCAAGGTGGAGGAGGAGCTGCGCACCAAGGAGGGCCTGACCCGCTATGACCTGGGCCGGGAGAAGTTCCTC